>QQUJ01000025.1 GCA_008501635.1 Pseudomonadota bacterium | reverse complement strand
GTTGAACCAGTGTTGGAGGAAGTAGATGCGCAACATCCGTTCCAGTTCAATGGGGGGGCGCCCGTTTCCCGCTTTGGGGTAGTGGGGTTCGATGAGCTCACAAAGCTGATCCCATGGAACCACAGCATCCATCTCCGAGAGAAACTTCTCTCGCCGGGTTGGTTTTCGAAATTGCTCAAATTCCCCCGCGGCAAATGTTTGCTGTTTCATCGTTTTCTACCGGTTCCAAATAATGCGTGTATTGTCGCAAACTTTGGGACTTAATCAGAGATGCCTTAAGGGAGAGTGCGACCAGTTAAGGAATTCCTTGTAGCCGCACGCCCCCTGGAAATCGCCATGTGGGAGACGGAGCTCGCGTGTGCGCGTGATCAATATTGGCCGGGAGCCACACCGTTACCTTTACTAGTGCGAATGGGCCGGACCGGAGCGCGGCAAGCTGAACAGGACCTGTACAAAGAGCTGCGTAAATGATCGGCAACGCCAACGCCTGACGTCAAGACATACAGTGAGAAGGAGATAGAATCCTAATTGACCAGAATAGGCGTTAGTAAACGGGGGCAAGTCGAAGCGGGAGCAATGTGCATCGGGGACGACGTGCTTGTCTGTCTTTGGGGAGGAGAGAAACCGCATATTAACTCCCTGTTCGCACGCTGGACCGGTGAGATACCTGGCAAGAGATTATTTCCAGCAAAAGGATCGATATAAGGAGTAATGAGATCGCTCCAATCTATGGCTAGTAAGGATGCGGAGTATGGGGAAGAATTGTTCAAGGTGGACTTTTGCGATCGGCTATCAATAGAGTTGCGTGCCATCACATTTCTAGCGACTTTGGCTTGGACGCGACATCACTTCCCGTGTAACGATATACCCTCAACGATGTCATCAAGTACTGATCATCAGGTAGAGCCACGCCGATATCAGAGTCGTGCCGAGTAAGGTGAACGGGCCATTCCAGACGAGCCCTACTCGGTGTGCACTGACACCACCGAGATGCCCGATCAATAGTGTCGTGGCCGAGAACGGCGAGCTAGCTCCCCCAAGCGCCCAACCGGAAACAAGTGCTAGCACAATCAGATTTGGTGACACGCCAAGCTGCGCCGCGCTCGGAAGCAACGGACCGATTAATGTCACTGCAAGGATCGGGTTCATCCCGATTTGTCCGAGCAGTGGGACCAACCAGAGTACACCGATCAGGACCATTGGTGACGTTTCAGCCGCACCGGGGTGAGAGGTAATCCAGGGGGCAAGCAGTGCGGCTGCGAGCGTACCAATATAGCCCGCCATCGTTAATAGCACCAATTCGGGCGCATATGCAGGTAGCTGAAATGTGGTAAATGCGGTAAGGCGTTGGCGTATCACCTGTGGCTTCTCATCGACGATTGGCTGCGATTTCTGGATCATGATCCAAGTTAAGCTCAACAGTGGCACCACAATCATTACCACCACGACAGTGCGCTGCCCGGTAAGCCACTGCAGTACGCCGACAAGCGAAAGCAAAAGTAACAAAAGGCCAAACAGTGGTAGCAGTGCCTTCCAGGCATCTGGGGAGTGCGGCGGCGATGGATGAGGCGGAATCGCGACTCGGGGCCTATATAGGGTGTCGAGTGACCAGCCTAGCGTGCATAGCAGCAGCGCGGTGACGATGCCGTACGGTACTACGCCAGACCATGACGCACCGGGAACCACCGAGACGGAGATCACCATAGCCAAGGAAAGCGGAGACCAGCAGAGCACGGCAACGAAGCCGCGCTGCACGGCCAGCAACATGCGCCTTGTGCGGATGCCGCGGATAACTTCATCGGGTTCTGCTCGGAGACTGTGCTTGATCAAGCTGCCAAATAGCGAGATAACACCATAGGTCAGTACTAATGCGAATAGGTGTCCGCCAACAGTCAGGGCGAGATAGCGACGTCCCGGAGGTTGATTGGCGAGATAATACCCGCATTGGCTAATTGCCGCCGAACCAGCTGCTGCGGTGTGCAAGCAAGCCAGGGTGATGAAGAATGCCGCGATGAACGCGGTGCCGTTCAGTGCCCGCGAGATCACGTCGTTCCAATCCGGTAAGTTCATGATCGCCCAGACGGTTAAAGCGCCAGCGATTGCTAGAAACAGGCGGTGTGACCAGCCTACGCGGAGCGCTAATAGCATCAGGCAGCCTAGCATGCCGGCTCGGGCTAGAAGCCAGAACACGCCGAGGTCGCTCCATTCAGCGATCACTACGAGCGCTGTGGTCGCAACAAGCAATCTGCCGATAAATGGCGCAGGAGTGGTGGCCAGATTGCTCAACGGGTGCAGCCCATCTGGATCACAAGCTGATCGTGCAGCGCCGCGCTCTGGGTAGAAGTGTGTGAGCGGTTGAATCCGTGACGGCTCGTCGCACCTCGCCACCCGGTGACGCGCTCGACAGTCATGGGGAACATTTCGTGGCTTGGTCGAGTTCCGAAATCACACATGGGGTTGTATGCCGCTGGCGATTTCCTATTCGACTGGACCGCTGACTTATAGCGCCGTTGCGGTGCCCAATAGTGCAGTCGCTTGAGATGATGCGGCGACGCCCCCATTGCCCTGCACCAGCGCCACCGTCGCACCCTCAACTTGACGTGCACCACACGCACCACGCAATTGCTGCACGGCCTCGATTACGGCAAAGGCACCGTACATGTTAGGATGCACACACGACAGTCCGCCGCCATTGGTGTTTACCGGCAACAGTCCCCCCGGTGCTATGGCTCCATCACTGACAAATGGCCCACCTTCGCCCTTCGCGCAAAAGCCAAGATCCTCCAGCGCTAGTATTGTATTGATAGTAAATGCGTCGTAAATCTGTACGACGTCGACGTCTGCTGGACTAATCCCGGCCATGGCATATGCGCGTGGGCCGGAGTCGCAGGCCGGGGTTACAGTCAGGTCTTCCATACCCGACACTTGGCGGTGCCAGACCGCAGATGCGCACCCCAGAACATGCACTGGCGCGTGGATAAGGTCGCGCGCGCGGTCGGTTCGTACCATCACAAAGGCGGCGGCGCCGTCAGTCACTAGGCAGCAGTCATGGGCCGTCAGTGGGTCAAATAGCATCGGTGAGGCCAGCACTTCTTCGATAGTCAGTGATTCACGCGAAAAAGCTTCCGGATTGAGTTGTGCCCAGCGCCTCGCTGCGACTGCCACCTCTGCGAGGTGGCGCCTTGTCGTTCCGTATTGGTGCATGTGTCGCGCCGTAATCAGCGCATAGGCCGAGGGGGGGAGAAAAGGTTCATACGGCGATTCGAAGGGTGCCGGATCGAGCACAGATCGTGCTCGTGATTTGTTGCGACGGCTGCGAGTATTTGTGCGTTGTGTGCTCCCATAGCAGACTAGGACTGCGTCGCAAAGTCTCGCATTCAGGGCTAGTGCGGCTGGTAGCAGATGAGCAACGAAGGCGGCGCCACCGATGTTTGTTCCTTCTACGAAGCGAGGCCGCAGCCCAAGGTATTCGCAGACATTAAGCGGCCACATGGCAGAATTCAGATTGGCCGTGCACAGACCGTCAATCTCGCACAGGCTCAATCCAGCGTCCGCTACGGCTCTAGCCGCCGCTTCTGCGAGAATCTCGATATCACTGTACCCTGGCGCTTCGCCACAACCTGCAGTGCCGACACCGACGATTGCAGTAGAGCCGCGCAATGCATTCACGGCCCTGCATCCAGCGGTTCGAACATGACTAGTCCACGCCCGTCTTTATCCATCACGCGGGCAACGACGCGCATACCAATACGTACCTGGTGCGGTGCGATTCCTTCAACTCGACTCATCATTCGCACGCCTTCGTCAAGGTCGATTAAGGATACGTTTAGGTCACCTCCGGCATCAGATGTGCGCCGCACTGTCGTGGTCGAGTAAATGGTCCCTGTGCCGCACGACTCCACCCATTTCAATCCCCAGGTGCCGCAGTGCGGGCAGATCTGACGAGGATAGAATATATGGCGTTGGCAGCTACTACATAGCTGTATGATAAACTTTCCTTCGTTTAGCGCTGCCTGATATGCCGCTTCGGTGCCCTGATTGTCCATGTCCTCAGCCTACCCGCGATAGCCAAATTCGAAACCCTAAGCACTAAGGTGACGATGTAGTTTCTTCAGATGTGTGACCATCTGTTTGGTCGCTCGCTCCACATCGCGGGCACGAAAAAGACGGAAGAATCGACGTCGACTCCTAGCCAGATCGGCTAATGGGTCGGGGTCGATGTGCATAAGTTCATGGAGCACGACCTCGGTGACGAGGTCGACGATTACGCGCAGCGTATTATTATGGGTACAGGCAGCAACAAGTTGGTAGAACTGAAGATTGTGTGCAAGCCGGCCTGATTGAAGGGGATCCTCGGCTAGTGTAGCCGTTTCCTCGACATTCCTCTCAAGGGTGGCAAGGTCCTCTTCCGTGGCTCGTTTGCAAGCCAGCGGAACAACCATTTGCATGACCAAGACCCTCGCTTCTGTGAGACTCCCAAGTGATAGCCTGCCCAAATGAAATAGGTCGCGAATCGATTGGCTGAGTTGATCGGGGTAGCCATCTTGTATGAAAGCGCCACCCTTGACGCCTTTGCGGAGGGCAACGATGCCGCTAACCTCCAAGCTTCGGAGAGCCTCGCGTATCACGACTCGGCTTACCTCGAAATGTTCTGCTAGTTCACGCTCGGGCGGCAATTTGTCGCCAGGCCGCAAGTTCCCCGCGGCTACTTCGACTCGAATTTGATCGCAAACCTCTTCGAAGAGGCGACGCGTGGACACTCCACGAAACTTCGGTTTTGATCGGGCTTCCCTCGGCGTCTTTCGTTCAGCGTTGACTGGGCTGTCTTTCACTTTACTCTCCTGGTTGAAAAAATCCGTCCTACCAGTGAATACACATGATCCACGCTGCTTGTGGATGCCTCAACCTCACAGCAGGTAGTCTGTGTAACCTCAGGCAACGAATGAGTCGATGGAGATGGGTTGAAGATATTTTTTCGCGATACGTAACGCCTTGGTGGGAAAGTGCTCAGCCAACAAGCCAATTGCATACAGAAAGTATTCGCAGTCGATAAAGGTTTTGGGTGTTTTTGGTTTTAAGCTCCACGGTGAGTCGAGACTGAATTGGGCGGCTTGTAATATGCGTTCAGGGTGTCGACCGTACTTAAAAATTCCGCCAGTGCCAATGAGGTTTTCTATGTCGAGGAGATTCTTGCCAGTCTGCACCTTTATCTTGCCAACCACGCTGTACTCTTCGCGCAGTGTACCGGCGTGGCGTTGCATTGCGACTGACGTCGCATATTCGGCAAGCAGAATGTCGACGTCAAACGTCAGGGTATCTTCCGGCACATATCCGACGTCGGCTGACAGGGCGGCAATATGCTCCTCTAATTCGATGGCATCAGCGTTTGAAAACCGATGAATGGCGCGTAGCCTAGTTTCACCGTGTTCCTCACCCATCAGCTCGTATATGGTCGGGGCATTGTACCGAATACCCAGGTCACCCTCTACAGTTCGTTTTACGCGCGGTTCGGGGAGTCCGCGCACGAGTGTCTGTGGATCGGATGGCGTGCCGGAGCATACTGAATGAATGTTCGTGGTCGCACCACCTACTTCGACGATAGCTAAGGTACCGATACCCCGCTCTTCTGAGGTTCCGTCAGCGAGTAGGGCTGCTGCCTGCAGGGTCGCCTTAGGTGTTGGTACGATCTCGTTGTGAATGAATTCACGCGCGCTTGTCAATCCTTTCGCATCGGTAATCTGTGCTATGAAGATGTCACGGATCAACGCCTGCACGGGACCGACTTCAACTGCTTCCAGGCTCGGAAGGACATTTTGCGTAACAGCGACAGTCTTACCCTTTCCCTGCAGAATTGATTTGACCTGTTCGGAAGCGACGCGATTACCGGCTACAAGAATTGGACAGCTTAGTCTCGAATCGGCTAACATGCGCGCATTGTGTAAGATCACCTCTGTGTCACCGCCATCGGTTCCTCCGGTCAAAAGGATGATGTCGCAAGAGGCTTCTTCAAGTTCAAGCACGATGTCTGAATAGATCTTGAATCCGTAGGCGCTGACAACCTTGGCGCCAGCCCCCAGTGCTGCTCGGCGAGCAGCTTCGAGCGTGAGCGATGGCACAAGCCCGATGGCAGCCATTCGCAGTCCACCGGCAGCGCTGCTGGAAGCATATCGACCTCGAATATCCTTCTCGTCGATACCGCATTCTGCGATCAATGTAAAATAGGCTTCACTGAGCCCGATCGAAATATCCGTCGCTACCGTGGTCAGCGCCTGTGCCCTGCCGACCAACACTTCTTGATCAAGATCAACAGCGAGCACCTTGGTGTAGGTGCTACCTAAGTCAATTAGAATCCGGATATCCATCTCGGACCTAACCGTTTCCAGTCCTCAATCTTGGATCCTCAGATCCGCTTTTAGCGCAGCAATTACTTCCGCCACCGTTACTGTATTACGGTATACACGGTTGAAGCCCATATCGCGAAAGCGTTGCTCGATCTCCGGCCAATTGCGATCGAGTTCGAGCGATGCAGCGACATTACCCCCTGCATACAGAAGTATATCCCCCAAGCCAGCTTCAATGCACTTTTCGCGCAGTCCCTCGCAATCGATAATTCCCATACCGTACATGGAAGACACAAGAATCGCATCTGCATTTGTTTCAATAGCAGCATTGACAAATTCCTCCTGCGGCACGATCGCACCCAAAAAGGTGACAGCGAAGTCAGCATCGGTAAGTGCCTTCTGTAGCACCCAGGCACCAATCATATGGGCATCTGCTCCGATCGTTCCTATCACAATATTACCGATGGGCATATATATCTCCGGATGGTGACGCATCTCCGACTCGACCGGTTCCAGGTGAAGGTGGCAATGTGGAGGCGAACTGGATATCCTTGATCACGAGATCCAAGTTGGCATGACAGGCAAATCGACGTTCGCGCTCGGCAATCTTCTCTCGATGGTACTCCTTGACTTCGGAGGGCAGCGGGATGTTTCCGGAATCTAAATAGCGCACAGCGTTGTCCGCATCCCTCACAAGAAGAACTTTGCCGGGATTGTATTTCCAAGGCGTAACCATGGTGTCGATCCAGCCAGCATCAACGCCTCGGCACAAACCTATCGCCATGTCGCCATCGCCAAGCTCGAGGCATTTGTCGAGCAGGGTTCTTACCTCCCATTCGATCATCTTCTCTTCCAACCACAATGCTTCGCTTTCCGGGATTCTCTGTGTTCCCATGACTGTTAAGAGATGTCGAGCCAAACGTACGGATCTAGCCATGCCCTCCTTAGTGGGTGTCGCGAAGGCTTCATCCTGACATTTCAAAATGACCCCAGGAATCCCACCCATGACTGGGATTATTGTATTCCAGGCAATCATCGCATTGGCCTCATCATCACGCGGTGGCCACGCCCCAAGAAACGGAAATGTACCGGTGACGAACTCGACGTCGTGATGTCCGAAGCGCGCACAGTATTCGTAGCAGAGTCGCTCTGAGACTCTGATCATTGCAATATCCTGCACCAAATTCATTCCGATACCATGTGATAGATACTGACACTTTACGCCCTGCTCGGCGGCAAGTACGGCCTCAGTTACGTGTACGAAGCTATGGTAGCCTGCGCTGTCGTAGCCAGTGAGGTGCGTGGTGTTCCAAGGGCATTGTGGAACGCCATTTTCCTCATAGATCGCAGCTAATCGCGCATCGTACTGCATCAGCCGAATCTCATCCTCCAACGTAATAGTTTTCGAATGCGCAATGCATTCCTGTAGCGACGTTACTGAGTTCGCCGTCCAACCGGCGGCAAGTGCGATATCGGAGGCTAGGCGCGCATCTTCGTCGCAGGTGACAAAGTGCAGGGGTAGTTTCGACGCACGGGTGATTTTCCGCGCCTCATCAACGCCAAAGTTGACGATTGGCCAACCGTTTAGCATAGACATACCCTCTTTGCGGCTGCGCTCAATTCCTACAGCAGCTTTTCCATATTCCATTTTCCGCGTGTAGGAATCGGAATAGAGGTTCCAGGCCCCATGTGGGACGAGATCGGTTTCGTTCTCAACATAGTTGATACCTTCAATCATTAGCTCGGTCAGAGCCTTACCAAATTGAGGAATAAGGATGTGCTGTCCATCTCGTTTAGCAGCTAGAAATCGTTCCGCGTGATTTTTCTCGGCGGATAACTCGCTGGCTATGGCAATGCACTGATTGAGATCGGCAATAGCTTTCCCAGTTTCCCACTGTGGCAGGACTTCCTCGTTACGAATTCTATGAAACTCGCGATCGGACAATCGCACGTTACGAACCTTGGCTGAGTTCATTAGTACTCCCTAACGGCAGGTATTGCCGAAAATCGCGCTGATAGGCGGAATCCACATAGTAGAGGACGTGTGGTTGTGATCTGAACCATTATCGAAACTCCCCCAGTGAAAACTCAACCACCACATAATATAATGATAATAAAATAAGACCAATAGGGAATAGGACGAGGACAAGATCAAGTTCTGAGACGGCCTTTTGCTTGGGCGTTTTCGTCATGATTCCTAAGGCGGAGCGCTTGACAGAACTAGCAACCCGCAGTATGGTAGGACCATTATAACATAGTGAATCATCTATGGACATCTTGAAGGGGCGGACTCGGGCGGATAAAACCAAGGCGCTTGCCGAGTTTGCCGCGGAATTTGCTGCTGAGGCTATCCCAGGCGATGTCATACATGATGCTAAACGGTTGCTGCTTGACGGCTTGGGTTGTGCGCTGGGGGGGTTTACGCTCTCGGCCGGTCGAATCACTATTGAAGGATTTGGCCGCTGGAGAAGCGGACAAGGCGTGGGCGCTACAGTCGTCGGTGATGGGTGGCGGATGCCATCGGACCATGCGGCTTACCTCAATGCCCGGCTAGGCAACCTCATGGATATGGATGAGGTTCTTTTGAACATCGGGCACCTAAGTCCAGCAGTTCATTGGAGCGCACTGGCATTGGCCGAAGAGGAAAACGTCTCGGGTGCCGAACTGTTGACGGCTTTTACATTGGGCTTTGAGGTCGGTGCAAGGGTCTTTCTCGCGCTTGGCACGATTTTTGAGATTGAGGAAGGGCGTGCCATTCCCGCTGACACGACAGGGTTTGGTCACGCTGTCGTCGGTGGGGCGGCAGCGTGCGGACGTGTGCTTCGGCTCTCCGGCGAGCACATGGTCCACGCGCTTGCCCTTGGTGCGATGCACACACCTGCTCCACTATCCCATAATTCCGTTACCAATATGTCTATGGCCAAGTATCAAATGGACAGTGCAGCAAGTGGGGCGGTAAAGGGGGCGGTTCTTGCTGCCGCTGGCCAGACTGGGCCTGATGCCATTCTCGATGATGATGGCTATGCTCGGGCCATGGCGCGCAAAAGTTTCAATGCCGATGTACTAACCGATGGATTGGGAACGATTTGGCATCTTGGTGTCACGTCGATTAAGACCTTTCCACACTGCCGACACACCCACTACGCACTAGGGTTGGTTTGTCGGTTGGTCCGTGAGGAGAAGCTCCGCCCCGAGGAGATCGAGGGCATCCATGTGCGGGGTTTTTCCAGCTTCGCGGTTCCGCCGTGGAACAACTACGAGCCGCGCGATGCCTTCGATCTACAGTTTAGTCTACCTTTCGGCATCGCGCTCGCCGCAGCGGGTGTGCCGCCGGGGCCGGAGTGGATGAAGCCCGAACATCTGCGAGCCTCACAGATCCGAGATCTTGCCCGCCGAGTTACGAGCGAGGCCCATCCGGATATCCAGGAGCGGCTCCGAGCCGCATGGCCGGAGCCGTTGAAGGAGGTGCCGACAGAGGTGTCGATCAGTGCACGCGGACGCATATTCACCGCTGCGGATCACTTTGCGCCTGGTGATGGTTTCGCATCCACTCATCGATTGGATGATGCGGCTGTGATTGAAAAATTCCGCCGAAATGCCGAAGCAGTACTGCCCTCAGCTACTGTTGATGAGCTGATCGACGCGGTATTTCGAATAGATGAGCTTGAATCATTGTCCGAACTCACGCAGCTTATGATTGTTCCAGTCGCCATTACTAACCAAATGCAGTTGGGGCCGAATTGGCGAGATTTGAACCTGTCGAGCACGAATCAGTGAATTGGCTGAACACGATTACGAAGGTTACAGACATCATTGGCACTTGTTGCGTGGTTGCGACAATTGGAAACCAAGCGGTTTACTTTATCGAAGAGACGATGGGTATCAGATAAATGAGATATTTTAATCCTGATATCGGAGTGGGGTGCTCTCAAACGGATCAGAATGTGAAAAGTGATTGTGAAAGGACTGAGTAGTGGATCTTCGTTTTACACAAGAGGAATTGGAATTCCGTGAGGAAGTGCGGAGCTTCATCCGCGACACGCTCCCCGAATCGACTCGACAGAAACTCAAGCAAGGCCGTAGCGCTTCCAAGGAGGAAGTGGTGAACTGGCAGCGACTCCTTAATGCCAGAGGCTGGGCGGTACCTCATTGGCCACGCGAATGGGGTGGCACGGATTGGAGCCCCATCAAACGTTTCATACTGCGCACCGAAATTGAGCAGGCACCTGCACCACCGGTGCTGGTCTTCGGCGTCTATATGGTGGGGCCGGTTATTGCACAGTTTGGCAACGAGAGCCAGCAGCGCCGCTTCTTGCCGCGTATTGCTAATCTTGACGATTGGTGGTGCCAAGGCTTTTCAGAACCCGGTGCCGGATCTGATCTCGCCTCGTTGCGCACTTCAGCGCGTCGACAAGGCGACCGCTATTTGGTCAATGGGCAGAAGACTTGGACCACGCTCGGGCAGCACGCCGATTGGATATTCTGTCTTGTGCGCACGAATCCGAAAACCAAGAAACAGGAGGGTATTTCCTTCCTGTTGATTGACATGAAAAGCCCCGGCGTCACTGTGAGACCCATTATTACGATTGACGGGGAGCACGAAGTCAACGAAGTGTTCTTCGACGATGTAGAAGTTCCGGTGGAAAATCTGATCGGCGAGGAGAATCGAGGCTGGGAATACGCAAAGTACTTGCTAAACCAGGAGCGAACCGGAACAGCGCGGATCGGTCAGGCCAAAGAGCGCATTCGTCATCTCAAATATCTAGCCTCGCTGCAGTGCCAGGGTGGTGGTTCGTTAATCGAAAACGAAACCTTTTGGAATCGCATCGCCTCCGTCGAAGTGCAAATCAAAGCCCACGAAATCACGACGTTGCGGCTACTTGCTCTTGAGCAACAACGGGAAGTACAAGGGAACGATCCAGCGGCATCAATCATTAAGATTCGTGGTTCGGAAATCTTACAGGCAATCTCCGAACTATACCTTGATTTGGCGGGTCCTTACGCATTGCGTGCAGCGGCAGCAGAAGTTGCACCGGACTCTGAGCATGAATGGCCCGATATGGTCGTACCCAACTATCTCAATTGGCGGAAATTCTCCATTTATGGAGGTTCAAACGAGATCCAGAGGAACATTCTCGCAAAGATTGCTCTTGAGCTTTGACCATGGATTTCAAGTTCACCGAAGAACAACGTCTACTCGCTGACAGTGTCGAGCGGCTAATGTCTGACACCTACGACTTTGAGGCGCGAAAGGGATTTGCCGCCAGAGCAGACGGGTGGAGTCTCGAGATTTGGCGGCAGTATGCCGAACTTGGTCTACTTGCCATCCCCTTTGCAGAACGGCATGGTGGAATGGGCTGTGGTCCGGTCGAGACCATGATAGTCATGCAGGCGTTGGGACGTGCTCTCGCTCTCGAGCCCTATCTGGCAACAGTGGTATTAGGTGGGGGGTTGATACGCGAGGGCGGCGATGATGAGCAGTGTAAGGCACTTTTACCGCGCATCGTCTCAGGCGAATGGCGACTCGCATTCGCGCACACTGAGTCAACATCACGTCATGACCCGGCGCACGTCAGGACCACGGCCAGGCATGACGGAGACGGCTGGGTGCTCGACGGCGCCAAGACCATGGTGTTGCACGGCGATTGTGCTGATGCCTTGATCATTACAGCTCGTACGGAGACCGGCCACCCAGGCAAAAGCAGGATAGGTTTGTTTTTGGTTGATGACACCGCCCATGGATTGCTACGCACGGCTTACGCGACCATTGACGGGCGACGCGCCGCGGATGTAGTGATGACCGGCGTGAGAGTAGGACCAGAGTCGGTGATTGGTAATGCCGACGAAGCCCTACCAATCATTGAACGGGTACTTGACCATGCCATCGCGGCCTTAGCTGCTGAAGCAGTGGGGGCGATGACTGCCGCACACGAGAGGACCGTCGAGTACCTCAAAACCCGCGTCCAATTCGGCACTGCTATTGGTAAGTTCCAGGTACTTCAGCACCGTGCTGTCGACATGTTGGTATCACTCGAGCAGAGTCGCAGTATGGCGATGTTCGGTACGATGATGGCTGACTATTCGAACGCGCGTGAACGACGGCAGGCGCTGGCGGCCGTCAAAGTGCAAATCGGTCGTTCGGCACGTCTGATCGGCCAGCAGGCGATTCAGCTTCATGGCGGCATTGGGCTCGCTATTGAGCATGATATCGGACATTACGTGCAACGTCTCACAGCGATCGATATTCTATTCGGAGATGCCGATCATCACCTGTCCCGACTGGCTGCGGGCGGGGGGTTGTTTGCCGCCGAAGCGTAAGGGATTACGTCAAATCAAGTCTATTCAGTAAGGGGAACATTTGATGAGTAACTCGAACACTGTACATGAAGGTAAACCGTGGGGTAAGGACGTAGTTGTTGACATTGCAGACGGAATAGCTTGGGTAGCGATCAATCGTCCGGCGAAACTCAATGCGATGAGTGCTGAGTTGGCGTTCGAGATGCTCGCCACGTTGGATGCGTTGGAACTAGACGAATCCTGCGGCGTATTGGTATTGACCGGCGTCGGCGATTCGTGGTCTGCAGGTATGGATCTCCAAGACTACTTCCGTGCCGTAGATAAGATGAGCCCGATGGAAAAAGCGCAAGTCTATCGCGCTAATGCGGCTTGGCAATGGGGCCGCCTTGTAGACTATCCGAAGCCGACCATTGCTATGGTCAACGGCTGGTGTTTCGGCGGTGCATTCACTCCGCTGGTCGCTTGCGATCTCGCTATTGCAGCCGAGGATGCCGTTTTCGGGCTGTCTGAGGTGAACTGGGGCATCATCCCCGGGGGAATCGTCTCTAAAGTACTGACCGAGGTCATGAGCCAGCGCGACGCCCTTTACTACGCCATGACCGGTGAGAATTTCGACGGCCGAAAGGCTGTGGATATGCGGTTGGTTAACGAGGCTGTTCCTAAAGGTCGCCTTAAGGACAGAACTATCGAGGTGGCAAAGAGTCTCTTGGAGAAAAATCCGATGGTGGTGCGGGCGACAAAAACCGCCATCAAGATGTCGAAGAGCCTGTCGTGGGAGCAATCGTCTGAATACCTGCGCGCCAAGCTCGACCAAACCATTGCACTCGATCCGGAGCGTGGTCGTGAAAAGGGTATGAGACAGTTCCTCGACGAGAAATCATATAAGCCTGGGCTGCAAGCTTACCGCCGGGAAACGTGACGGGCAGATACAGCGGTGGCGATTTCAGACCTGCCTGCGCGCGCGTATGAACCAGTTTTGCATTGGGCACGTGAGGCACCCGAACAGACGGCCTTTGAGGAAGTCGGTAGCGATCGAGTGAGCTACAGTGAACTGTCGGCAGCCATATCCGCGTCGGTCGATACTCTCGTCGATCGTGGGGTGCGGCCGGGTGATAGGATTATGATTGTGGCTGAAAATAGCATCAGTACCGTAGTGCTGATGTTTGCTGCACAACGTATTGACGCGTGGCCAGCGATAGTCAACGCACGAGTTTCCGAGTGTGAGATCTCGGCGATGAAACAGTCCCTTGGGGCCCGCTTGATTGCCTACATCATTGAAAATTCACACGCGGCGTTGAACCATACCGCCGCTACGGATACCGAGATT
Organism: Pseudomonadota bacterium; assembly: GCA_008501635.1. NCBI lineage: Bacteria > Pseudomonadati > Pseudomonadota > Pseudomonadota bacterium. The sequence continues at coordinate 93,959 of QQUJ01000025.1, read as the reverse complement.
CTAGACCTTCCCACCGGTAAAGTAGCCTTCGGAGCCACAGACGCGGCGGCGGTACCTGAACGAGTCCATCCGGAAAATGACCGGCAGGTGGGGTTGCTGCTGTTTACCTCTGGAACCACCGGGCAACCTAAGGGTGTGATGCTTAGTCACCGTGCTTTGCTCAACATGGGGTCGAGTACGTCGACTGCTCGGAGAATCGGTCCGGAGGACCGGTTGTACGGTCTGGCACCACTCTCCCACATCATGGGGGTGGCAATGTACATCATGACCAGCGTGTGGGCTGGAGCGACTACACGGCTGGTGCCGCGGCTTGATTTAGAAGATTTGGAGGGCGCACTTAAGCGGGGAGAAATAACTGTGTTGATGGGTGTGCCAACATTGTTCACACGCCTCTTGGATTATCTGCAGCAGCGAGACCGTAACCTGACGGGGCATCGTTTACGCAATCTGATTACAGGTGGAGCCCCCCTCGACCCCAGCTTGAAAGCGAGGGTCGAACAGTTGTTTGGTATGCCTCTTTGCAACGGTTTCGCGATGACCGAATGCACACCGATACTTCGCACAGAGCTGGGTACAAACGCTGCATCGGAAAGCGTGGGGATTCCCCAGGGAGGCATTGAAATTAAGATTGTTGCTAAGAACCGTGACGTTACTGACGGCGAAGTCGGGGAACTGTGGGTCCGAGGACCATCGCTCATGATGGGGTACTATCGTAACCCCGAAGCCACTGCTAGCGTTTTTCGACCCGATGGATGGTTTGTCACGGGCGATCTGGCCATTAGGCTTCCGTGTGGTAACTATGCCATTGTCGGACGGACGAAGGAGATAATTATTCGGTCCGGATTCAATGTCTATCCTGGCGAGGTTGAAACTGCCATCGCCAGCCATCCAGGCGTGGCCCAATGCGCCGTTATTGGTCGTCCGGTGAGGGGCAGTGACGAGGAGATCATCGCCTTCGTTCAACCCTTGCCTGGATGGAAGATGAGCGATGCTGATATTGGCGAACACGTCACACCTCTCCTCTCACCATACAAGCGGCCGAATAAAGTGGTGTTAGTGGCAGCATTGCCCGTCGGTCCCACCGGCAAAATTTGGAAGAGCCAACTCACGAAGATGACGTAGATTTTTTCCGGCCCTGAATGTCAGATGTAAAGACTCAATCGGAGCAGTTGATTCTAGGGTTCAGATATTGTCTGTGGGTGCCCGAGACCGGTTCAATACTGGATCGCAGCGAGCTACAAAGGGTGCGTGACGAATTTGCCGAGGGGTCGAGAGCAATAGAATTGGGAAGTGATCGTTTTCACTGGCCAACTTTGATATTGATTAAGAGAGAGTGCTGGTGTCAGTTTGGCGCAAGATGGGGGCTGCGAGCATGTGGGACAATGGCACTTCAACTCGCGACTTCCAGAAGATTCGAGAGGATGGAGAATGACATGCGAGAAGTCAAACATTTCATCAACGGCAAACACGTCGGTTCGGTCAGCGACCGGCGCTTCGCCAACCGCGACCCGGCGACTGGAGTAAAGATCGGTGAGACCCACGAGGGAGGTCACGAAGAGATCGACGCTGCGGTTTCTGCGGCACGCGCCGCGTTGCGAGGTCCTTGGAGCCGTCTTTCGCTAGACGAGCGTACGGCGATCTTGCACCGTATCGCTGATGGTATCAATGCACGTTTTGATGAGTTCCTCGACGCCGAATGCGGGGACACTGGTAAGCCGAAGCAAGTAGCTAGTCAAATTGATATTCCCCGCGGTGCAGCTAATTTCAGTTTCTTCGCCGAAGCTCTAAAGGGTTTTGCCGCCGAGAGCTTTATGCTTGACACTACAGATAGTGCAGGTGCGCTTAATTACACTGTGCGCAAACCCAAGGGTGTGATTGGTGTAATTAGCCCTTGGAATATGCCGTTGCTACTGATGACTTGGAAGGTCGCCCCGGCATTGGCCTGTGGAAATTCAGTGGTGGTCAAACCCTCCGAGGAAACACCCACAACCGCCGCGTTGCTAGGCGAGGTAATGAACACGGCAGGCGTACCGCCGGGCGTGTACAACGTGGTGCACGGTTTTGGGCCCAACTCAGCTGGTACCTTCCTTACGGAGCATCCCGATGTGGATGCGATTACCTTTACCGGTGAAACGAGCACGGGAGAGACTATCATGCGTGCTGCAGCGAACGGCGTGCGCGATATCAGTTTCGAGTTAGGAGGTAAGAACCCCGGCATCGTTTTTGCCGACTGTGATATGAACAAGGCCGTCGCGGGCACACTGCGTTCGGTGTTCGATAACTGCGGTCAAATCTGCCTTAGCACCGAACGCCTTTACGTAGAGCGAGCGATCTTTGACGAATTTGTGGTCCGGCTGAAGACCGGCGCAGAACACTTGGTGCTTGGCGCGTGGAATCACCCTGGAACAACCCTTGGCCCATTGATTAGTCAGAACCATCGCGACAAAGTATTGGTGTACTACAAGCGAGCAATTGAACAAGGCGCTACTGTAATAACGGGAGGCGGCGTACCAGAAATGCCTGGTGAGTTAGCAGGTGGCGCATGGGTGCAGCCTACTATCTGGACGGGCCTCTCGGATGACTCTGTCATTGTGCGCGAGGAAATCTTCGGCCCGTGTTGTCACGTACGTCCCTTTGATAGTGAGGAAGAGGTGATCGCACTGGCCAACGACACACGCTATGGCCTAGGTGCGGCACTATGGAGTGAAAATGCTAGCCGTACGCACCGTGTCGCGCAGCGGTTGGATGTTGGAGTTTGCTGGGTGAACAGTTGGATGTTGCGTGATTTACGTACACCATTTGGTGGAAGTAAACACTCCGGTATTGGCCGCGAAGGGGGGGTCCACTCTCTAGAATTTTACACCGAGCTTCAGAATATCTGCGTGAGGCTATAAAGAACTTGTAACGGTAGATCTTTCAGTTGCAGCGTGCTCGGTGACATCGTATGAGTGTTTAAGTTGTCCAATACGCACACTATTTTGCAATCATAGAATGAACGCGTATGTGCCTCAGAGGATCTTTGTGTGACCAGGATGAAGCGCTGGATCTACGACCAGGGGTATGTGTTGATGGTGATTGCCGCCCTTGTGTGGGCGAGCAATATCATCGTCGGACGTGGCATACACGACCTAGTTCCTCCTATCGGTCTCAACTTCTGGCGCTGGGTACCGACGGTGCCAATACTACTGGCGCTAGCTTGGCCACATTTGCGTGAGGATTGGCCTGTGGTGCGCAGTCAATGGCGTTGGATGTTCTTATTAGCTGCCCTCGCGATCAGCGGATTCAATACATTCATTTATCTCGGACTGGAGCGGACCACCGCCGTTAACGCACTGTTGATTAACTCGTCCCGTCCCGCAATCATCGTACTGCTATCTTTTTTATTGTTTCAAGTCAGTGTACGCAACACCATTCTGATTGGTTTGATCTGTGGATTACTAGGCACTGTGGTTATAATTCTGCGCGGTGATTTATTCCGAATATCGGAGTTTATATTCAACTCCGGTGATTTGTGGGTTTTCGCAGCGACCGTAACTTGGGCCCTCTACACCGTCCTGCTTCCCAAACGCCCGTCCATTCATCCCGCAAGCTTTATGGCTTTTGCGGTAATCTTCGGATTGTTGCAGCTATTGCCATTATATATTTGGGAAACATTGACAATCGAGGCATTCCCGTTTACCGGCGACACCGTCGTAGCTATTCTGTTTCTCGCCTTATTCTCGTCGATAATCGCCCACCTTTCGTACAATCGTGTCGTCGAACTCTTAGGTGCAAACCGCGCTGGGATCATCTCCTATCTGATCCTGAGTTTCGGTGTTCTCATGGCGATCATACTGCTTGGAGAGGTCTTTGAGCGCTACCACTCCGTCGGATTAGTGCTCTTGGTGACTGCCTCGTGGTTGGTTGCCCGGCCAACTAGTCGTAGTCCTGGGTAAAGTAAATCTGGTGGAGTTCATGCGAGGTGCACAACGGAAGAGGTTGCACCATCAAGAATAGAGGGAAACTGAATAGCCCTGCCAGTGCAGGTGCAGGAAACAGCTGCACAAGCGGTGTGCCTACGGGGGCAATATACTGGACGAGGAGTCCCGAATGACTAATTATGGACCGAAGGTGATGATCCACGACAATGCATATATTCATCAGACTACGCAGATTTACGGTGACGTGACCGTCGGAGAGGGGGTGTCATTCTGGCCTTATAGCGTGGTCCGAGCCGAGGTGAATGCGGTGCGCATTGGTTGCTTCTCTAATATACAGGACTTCGTGATGATCCACACATGCTGGGAGGGTGACACGGTGATTGGGGACTATTGCTCGATCACCCATCATGTCATATTGCACGGTTGTACGATTGGCAATAACTGTCTAGTCGGTATCAATGCGGTGATCATGGACAATGCACGCGTGGGGGACAACTGCATTATCGCGCCCGGTTCGATCGTCCGCGAGGGTACTGTGATACCCGACAACTCGATCGTCGCAGGCACACCCGCCGTGGTCAAGAGAACCCGCAACAACTTCGTCGATAACAAGGCGAATGCGCTGACCTATTGGCACAATGCCAAACACTACCGTCAAGGGCTTCACCGAGCTTGGACAGGGGCTGACTTCAGCGCAGAGGCGGCCACCACATTGGCAGCGTTGCGGGTCGAATACGCGGTGCGCTATGGCGACGGTTGATCTGGATTCACCGTTTCACCCGGTCAAATAAATGCGCAGCGACACTAATCTCGCTGTCAATCTCCTAGTGTCAGTAATGGGTTTTTAGGTTCGGTTGGTACTCTTGAAATCCACGTTCACATAAGAATGCGGTGGCGCTTTCCCCAATTGGAGTGACAGGGTGCAAAGAGCAGCGAGCTACGAGAAATACTTCAAGCGTATCTGCACAATAGCCGACATCGAGATCGAACCGCATACGGCAGTACCATCACACCTAATTGGCCACAGAAAGCGTTGAATTGTGATTGAGAGAATGTTCTGCTTCCGGGTAAGGATATCGCTTTGAGCTGAGCAAAGCGAAGGGAATGGTAGGAGAGAACTTAATCAAAATGCCGACTTTAAAATTGGCGTCTTTGTTCGCTGAAGGTGCAAGTAATCATCGCTCTATCTGGGAGGACCGTGGCTATCGATATGACAAATCGTATATGACATACATGCTGCGAAGATGATTGCTACGGAGAGCAACCGCTCCCCGCGTGTTGATACATAATGAGGCAAACTAAGCGTGGACTTTGTACGAATAAATAGTTGACAGGCCCTGCCTGCACGGTTAATCGGAGGTTACTCACTGCCTGCAGGGTCACGCCGAGTTTTTGTCCGGGTAGTGTGGAAGATTTTTGTCTTGTGACGTGCGTAAAACTATCCAGTTAAAAATTGACTAGGTCTGGTCGGTGTTGTTAGGTCGCCCCATCGTCCTTTTTTGTATCTATACTCAGCGTCAGTGTAGCATGGAATGCGCTTCTCACCGGTGCGAGCCGCCCGAGTGCCGGGCGGCTCGTATACGACCGGACACTCAAAGTTTACTGTAGATCTCTCGCCAAAGCACCTCGCGGTACTTGTCACTATTGGTGCCGATATCCTCGGCCAGACTGTTCCATTTTTTTAGGTTGTCGAGGTAGGCACCAGTAATTTCCCGCGCATTCTCGACTCCGCGTTCGGTTGCGCTGCGCTCAACCTCTGCCAATTCGGTTTGACGGAAGATGGCTAGTTTGTCGTGTAGCTCCTGTGGGGCGGCTACGATCTCAATCCCCGCCTTTTCAGCAGCATCGATCCCCATTTTGTCGTCAGCAACGTATCCGTCAAGCACCACACGTGCGACCATTCCAGGTAACTCCTTGAGTATCATAGTACGATCGGCGTCATCTAGTCCCTTCCACTTGTTGATATTCATAGTCATCAGGCCGAGACCGCCGATGCTGCCCAGTGGTACGTCGTAGATGAACTTGACAACCTCAGCAAGGCTATATTGGCGCAACCATGCCTTGGGTGCGATTACGCAATCGATTTGACCGCGCTGTAGTCCTTCGTACACCTCCCCGGAGGTCATAGAGACCGGTACCCCACCGAGCGCTTCGACTTCACGTGCCAGACCGCCGCCGGCCGTCCGCATTTTTAATCCCTTCAGATCATTGACCGAAGCGACAGGTTTTGAGCACAAGATATTGTAAGGTGTGGTGGCGTGGCCAGCCAGAAAAATAACCCCATTGTCGGTGAAGTCAGCATTACACTTGGGACAGTCGAGTAGGTATGTCTCAAGTACTGCGCCAGCAGTGGCGACCGGATTGCTGCCGAAAGTAACCATACCCGGTATCACGGCCGCATGCTTGAGTTCACTGGGGTAGTAAGGCACTACCAGAAAACCTGCGTCGGCAATACCGTCCTTGATGCCGGAGAGCATTGCGCGGGCGTCGAGGAGTTGGCCTCCAGGATAAAAACTGAACGACAGCCTACCACCGGTATTGGCTTTCACCGCCTCGAATAATGGCAGGACACCCTTGGTGTTATTACTTGAGGTTGCCGGAATATAGGTAGCGTATCGCAATTCGGCAGCGATCAGCGATGTTGGCTGCAATAAGGCAAATCCGAGTACTAGTGATGTCAGAATAACGTTTGTTCGCATAGTCGTTTCTCCCATAGCCTACTTACTTGCAGTGATTACGGCCATCCCGTCTCTCCTATCGCATCATTCGCGGTAGCAATAATGCGATGTCAGGGAAGACCACCAAAAGCGCGACAACGATGAACTCACACAGCAGAAACCATGCCGCGCCCTTGAAGATAGTTTCGAGAGGAACCGCGTCGCCCGTGACACTCTTAATGGCATATATATTTAGCCCTACTGGGGGCGTTATCAAACCAATTTCTACAAACTTGATGACCAAGATGCCGAACCAGACTAAGTCGAAACCCGCCTGCTTGAACATCGGAAGCAGCACCGGGATTGACAACAGCATCAGTCCGATCGGATCGAGGAACATGCCAAGGACCAAGAATATAACGAAGGCCGCCATGAGCAGGCCGAGTGGGCCATCAAACCACTGGACGGTCAACTGGCCCAGGTAAGTGGGTATACCGCTGAGTACCATGAATTTGGCCAATAAGCTAGCGCCTATGGCAATGAAAAAGATGAAAGCGGTGCTAGCCAAGGCTTCGCGCACACTTTCATCTAGCACAGCGCGGGTCATTTGTCCGCGCGCGACACCGATGAGGAACGCGAGGAATGCGCCAGCGGCTCCCGCTTCAGTGGCGGTCAAAATACCGCTGTAGATGCCTCCTATCACACCGAGAATGAGTAGTGGAATCGGCCATGCGCCGCGTAGCGCCTCCCACTTCTCCGCTCGATTTATGTGACCCTCCATGGGTGGGGCGAGGGAAGGGTTATGTCTCACTCTTATAATGATCATCACCGCGTAAACCACTGCGGTGAGGATGCCGGGCAACACTCCAGCCATCAGTAGCGCGCTTATCGATTGCTCAGTGAACAGGCCATACAAAATCAGCAAGATGCTGGGTGGGATCAGTGAGCCGAGGGTTCCAGCTGCCGCCACAACTCCTGTGGCCAAGCCTGGGTCGTAGCGACAGCGTAGCATCTCCGGAATGGTCAGCCTTCCCATGGCGGTTGCTGTAGCAACGCTAGAGCCTGAGGCAGCCGCAAAACCGGCGCAGGCGAAATTACTCGCTATCGCCAAGTTGCCAGGTACAAACCAGAACCATAGTCGAGCTGCTCGGTAAAGGGTGCTGACTAGGCCGGCGTGGTAGCTTATCGCACCCATTAGCAAAAACATGGGAATGGCAGACAGACTCCAATGGGCAACAAACTCATAGGGCATGATTCGGAGCATGCTCAGTGCTGGGGTTAGGCCAATTATCGTCCAAGTACCGATAAAACAGACGCCGATCAACGCCAAGCCTATGGGTGTCCGCAGGGCTAGTAGCACAAAGATTGTGGCTAGACCGATAAAGCCCACAGATAGTGGCGTCATGGCAGGTTCTGGGGCTGCTTCGCAATCACTTCTGTAACTACCGCGATCGTCGACATTGCTCGGGGCGCTCCGTTAACAGCCCACCCTGCTTCCAGGTCTCAGTAGCTGGACGCTTTGGAGCAGAGCGATTAGCGACACCAGAGTGCCGGCGAGCGGCAACACCCAGCGAGCTGGCCAGATGTAGATAGTTGTGGTCGCTGCCTCAACCAACTCGAGACGAGCGGTACTGGCAACGGCCTCTTCGTAGCCCACTGCGCTGAATAGCATCATGAATGCAGCCATGGCTAAACTTGCGATCCCATCGAGGAATCGGCGACCTCCGACCGGAAGACCCAGAGTAAAAATTTCCACCTTGACGTGCCCACGGAGGGCCTGAAGATAGACCAGTGCACCGAACACCACCGGTACCATGTAGTAGTGTTCGGTGACCTCGATGGTGCCGAAGATTGGCTGATTGAAGAGGTACTTCATCGCCACATCCACGACGATGTGCACAACCATCAGACCCATTATCCACCCGACCACTCGGGTCACTAAAGCGGTAATGCGTGCCAGAATTTGCTCAAGTCGTTCCACAAAACCTCCCAGAACCCCGCGATTAGACTTAATGGGCAGTCAACTGGAAAAGAGCTCGTTCCAACGTTTCCGCACTCTGGCTTCAATATCTGGTGTCAGGGCAATGAGTTCCGGTTTGTCCTCGGGCGCCCACTCGAAGGGGACAGTGGCGTCGATTATTACCCGCGATGTGTGATGCTTATCCGAATGATGCAGCGATGGGTCGATGTGCGAGGGCATTCCGCGGTGCAGGATGTCGGTACCGCGGTCGGGTTGATAGCGCATTCCTATGGCCCACCAAACTTCGCTAAGATTGGTGGGATCGACGTCGTCGTCGACGACCACCACAAACTTCGTTGAATAGGCGCCCGACGGCGAGGACAGCACGGCTGTACCTACTTGGCGGGCGTGTCCAGCATAGAGCTGTTTTACCGAGACAACGGTTGTGAAGTAGCCGCCGGTTTCCGGTGGGCAATAAACGCCTACGATACCGGGGATACCCATATTCTGTAGGTCACTCCACAAGGTGGCCGTGCGATTGAGGGCCATTAGTTGATGAATGTCCGTGATGGGTCTACCAGTAGTGCAGCCCCAATGTATGGGCGAATTACGGTGAGTGATGCACTTCACTTTCATGAATGGCTTGGGGTAGGCGGCTTGATAGGTTCCGGAGTACTCACCGTAAGGACCTTCGTCGCGCAGCGCGATGGGGTCGACCTCGCCTTCCAGGATTACCTCGGCGTTGGCCGGGACCGGGAGGTCGACAGTCTCGCCGCGTACCACCTCAATCGGGGAGCCGCGCAGACCGCCGATATAGTCGTACTCACACTCCTCAGCTGGAATTGGAGCGCTGGCGGTTAGGAAGACAGTTGGATCAACGCCGATGGCAACTGCTACAGGCATGGGTTTGCCGAGAGCCTCGTACTCTTTAAGGTGGAGCTGGACATGCTTGCCAGGAATCATCCAGATGCCCGCCGATTTTTCGTCGAGAATTTGCATGCGGTGGGTACCCAGATTAACCCAGCCTGACGATGGGCTTCGTGAGATGATGCAATGGGTAGTGCCAATGAATCGGCCACCATCGCCCTCGTAATAGCGTGGAGCCGGGAAATCGAACAAATTGACCTCGTCGCCGCGGAGTATGTTTTCCTTGCACGGCCCACTTTTTACTTCTTTCGGAGGGATTCGAGTTTTGACCTTGATGACCCACGCCTTGGCCAACTCAGTAAAGGAGGTCTCCTTAGGTAGGCCTAGTGCGATAGCGAGACGCTGTGAGGTGGCGAGAGCGCTGGTGAAAACCGGCCACTCGTAGTCCTTTACATTTTCGAACAGCAACGCTGGCCCTCCATTCTGTTCGTTAAGCTTAGCGACATGAGACAACTCCAGGTCCCAGTCTACTTCCGCTGAAATACGTTTTAGTTCACCTGCTTCCTCTAAAAGGGCTATGAAGCCCCTAAGATCGTTGAAGGACACGCCTCCGGCGTTTTCCCCCTGCGTATGATTTGACAAGATCTGACCGTGTTTTTTGACCCGCATCGTCTCCTCCCATTCGACCCTAATGTATGTGCGAAGTACGCACACTTATATTTATATATAGTTAAAAAGAACCTATTACGCATAACATAGACTTGTCAATAGCACTGATTAAAAGTGCGCTATACGCACATATTTTTGTATTTAGATTCGTACTGCTGGCCAACCTCTCACAAATAGACTCACGGAAAGACACGAGGATGGAAAAAGGAAGGGAACTAAAATTCTGAAGTTGGCCTGACGAGAAGCCGAAAAAGCGGGTCGCCTCACCTTGCAAGGTGCGCATGGTTTCCTAGCGTCGGTACACGAGTTGACGTTCTCGATACCGCCGTCGCCTTCCGGAGATCTTCTTCAATGGTACCCAGCAGGGCCACCGCGATCTTTCGCACCTGGGGATGTGTAATCCCCCCGGAAAATAGTTGCCGCGGGGAGTAGAATTTTCTTGCAAGAGGAGATTCTACGAATGAAGAAGCCGATGCCGGCGTTCCGGTACCGGAGCTGTGCAGGAAGTACGGCATGAGCAATGCTTCGTTTTACAAGTGGTGCGTCAAGTATGGCGGCATGAATGCGTCGAACATGAAGTCGCTGAGACCCTCTAAAAAAGTGGTGAAACCATCTCGACGCAAAGAGCTGGCGCAACGAGCAGTTACCGAGAAGGGCGTATCTATCCGGTTGTCCTGCCAGACTTTTGGTATTTCCGAGACCCGCTACCGCTACCAGGTGAAGCTCAACGATGACAATGCATTGATCGCCGACTAGCCGCTGCGATAGATCACCACAAACCGTCGCTGGGGTTTTGGCCTGTGCTTTCTATATCTTCGCAACGCCAAAGGTATGCCGTACAACCATAAGCATGTCTACCGCATTTACCGGGGGCTGGAGTTAAATTTACGCATCAAGTCCAGACTCCGCCTGAGGCGTGATTCACCCAATCTGCTGGATGTGCCTCGGCAGGTCAATACCGTTTGGTCGATCGACTTCATGCATGATGCTCTGGCTAACGGTACCGCCTTTCGCACTTTCAATGTGCTGGACGATTATAATCGCGAGAGCCTGGGCATCGAAGTTGATTTCGGTTTGCCAGCCGCACGCATTGTACGAGCGCTGGATCAGATCATGGAATGGCGCGGTAATCCAAAAGTCGTCCGCTCAGACTATGGCCGCAAAACGTGCAGTGCTAAGTTCCAGAGTTGGGCTGCAAAGCGAGATATCCGCTTGTTGTTTATCCAACCCAGCAAGCTAACTCAGAATGCCTACGTTGAACGCTTCAATCGGACTGTCCGCCATGAGTGGTTGGACGAGCATCTGTTCGATTCCATCGATCATGCACAACGAACTGCCACTGACTGGCTATGGCGCTACAATGACGAACGGTCCAACATGGCCAATGGAGGTATCACCCCGATTCAAACGCTGGCATTGGCAGCCTACGTCTACTTCCATGGGGGATTACAAATAGGGGGATTACACTATGCCCTGGCGTAGCCTTGGCCGAAACACTCATTCGGGTTGTCGACTCGGATTGCAGAGTTTGAGAACACCGGGAGGGGCGGTGGATCGAACAGTGCTTTTCATGGAGGCATTCAATCAGCGGCGGAAGGACTCTGCATCCTCAGTACCGACCATCGCATAGTGGCAACCAATCTCGCCTTTCGCGAGCTGCTGCAACTCTCTGAGCATCTGGCTGAACCGGGCTCACCCATAGAGGCGGTCACGCGTTTTTGTACTGATCGCGGGGACTTTGGGGAAGGGGATGCCAACCAGCTCTCGGTAGAGTAGGCAGAATGTCTGGGTTCCGTTTCTCAGTGCAGGGTCCATCGCGCCCACGATGAGAGCACTGTGCTGGAGGAGACTCAGAAGTTGCTCGATGAAGGGGGCATTCTTATTGCGCTTACCGATGTCACCGAGGGTGCCAGGGCGCGGCAAACGCTGATCGCAAGCGATCAATATCTGCGTGAAACGCTCGAGGGGGTGCCTATCGCTACGCTGGTCATCGATCGTCAGCACAGGATCACCCATTGGAACCATGCCTGCGCGGTGTTAACCGGCTATAGCGCGGAGCAGATGGTCGGCAAGTCTGAACAATGGCGAGCCTTCTACGGATCAGAGCGTCCCCTAATGGCCGATCTGATCGTTGATTGCGCGTCTGATGCGGTGAGAAAACGTCACTACGGCACCAAGTATCGCAGGTCCGCGATCCTGGATGGTGCCTATGAAGCCGAAGACTATTTCCCGGATCTGGGTAAGGAACGGGTTTGGGCCTCAATGTGGTGTACAACATAGAGCCTATCTCAATATCCCCCGTGAGCTGTGTTGAGCCCCAGAGGGCGCTGGGTGGGCCCGAAGGGCCGGCCGCTCGTGGCTCCAGCGCGGTGTTGCGGCTCGCTCATTGGGAATGACCCAACCACGCTCGCCGCGCCTGGCGCTGAAACCACGAGCGACCGGCACAGCTCGCGCGGGATATTGAGATAGGTTCTAGTTACCAAGCACAAGGGGTTGCTTGATATAGAGAGCGAGTCGGGTAGAGGGACCACCTTTAAAATCAAGCTCCCGGTTGATCCCGAAGAGGCGGCTTTTCACTCGAAGACCGTGTGCCCGGCGCTATGGTCGGCGGGCCTTCGATGATGGTGAAAGGCCCGCAACCCACTGCCACCCCGCTAAAAATGTTGCAGCGCAGCGACAAATCGGGTAGTTTTCCCGCGTCAAATTGACGAATTCCCGGTTCAGATATCTCCAGCCCGCCAAATCCCCTAGGGACTGAGGGTGTTACCCCTGTCGTTAGTGCACGCCGACCTGACAATCACGAGGAGCAAACCCAAGATGGCCGAACCCCAGACAGCCGATATCCAAATGCCTGATCTCGCGAAACTTTCGGAGACGATGGTGGGAATCGCTGAGCAAAGCCAGCGTATCGTCAATGACTGGCTGGGCAAGCAGGTGGCGGAAGGCCACATGGGGATGGGGGATCGAACCAATTTGGGGCAGGCCTTTTTGCAACTGACGGAAAAGATGCTGCAAAACCCGGCCAAACTGGCTGAGGCCAACTTCACGCTGTGGCAGGGGTATCTGGATATCTGGCACAAAAGCGCCGCCTCCTTTTTCGGTATGCAGGTCGAACCGGCGATTGCCCCCGACAAGACGGATCGCCGCTTCAAACACGACGATTGGGAGGAGCACTTCTTCTTTGATTACGTGAAGCAGACCTACCTGCTCACCGCCAACTGGCTGCAGAACACCGTCGCCGAGGTGGAGGGCATGGATGAGAAGACCAAGAAGAAAGTCGAGTTCTACACTCGCCAGTTCGTCGATGCCCTGGCGCCCACCAATTTCCCGATCACCAACCCCGAAGTGTTGCGTTCCACGGTCGAGTCGGGTGGTCAGAACCTGGTGCAGGGACTGAAGAACCTGTTGGACGACCTTGAGCGCGGGCGCGGCAAACTGAAAATCCGAATGACTGACCTTGATGCCTTCAAGCTGGGTGAAAACATTGCCACCACGAAAGGCAAGGTCGTATTCCAGACCGACCTGATGCAGCTCATCCAGTACGAACCGAGCACTGAGAAAGTCTATAAACGTCCGTTGCTGATCGTGCCGCCGTGGATCAATAAGTACTATATTCTCGATTTGCGCGAAAAAAATTCCTTCGTCAAGTGGGCTGTGGATCAAGGCTTCACTGTTTTCGTTATCTCCTGGGTAAATCCAGATGCCGGACTGGCAGAGAAGCAATTCGAAGACTATCTCTCGGAGGGCACACTGGCGGCTTTGGATGCCATCGCGCGGGCGACTGGCGAGGACGAGATCAATGCCGTGGGCTACTGTCTCGGCGGTACATTGCTCGCCAGCACTCTGGCCTATCTCAATGCCAAAAATGACGATCGCATCAAGAGTGCCACCTTCTTTACCACCATGCTGGATTTTTCCAATCCCGGTGAGCTGGAAGTGTTTATCGATGAAGATGAACTGCAGGCGCTGGAAGCGAAGATGCAAAAGGCGGGTTTCCTCGACGGCGGCGAAATGGCGACCACTTTCAGCATGCTGCGCGCCAACGATTTGATCTGGTCGTTCTTCATCAATAACTATCTGCTGGGCAAAGAGCCATTTCCATTCGATCTGCTGTTCTGGAACTCCGATTCCACGCGCATGCCGGCGGCCATGCACAGTTTCTACCTGCGCAAAATGTATCAAGGAAACCTGTTGCGAGAACCCGGCGGCCTGACATTGGTTGGCGAAAAGATCGACCTTACGCAGGTCAAGACACCGGTCTACTTCCTCTCAACGATCGAGGATCATATCGCGCCGTGGAAAGCGACTTTCGACGGTGCCAAGCTCTTCGCTGGCCAGGTCAAGTTTGTACTCGGCGGATCCGGTCATATCGCAGGCGTCATCAACCCACCGGTAGCGGGCAAATATTGCTACTGGACAAAGACCAACCTGGCCGATAGTCCCGAGGAGTGGTTCTCGGGAGCCAAGCAATACGACGGTTCCTGGTGGAACGATTGGTACAAGTGGTGTTACCGTCGCGCCGGCGGTAAGGTCGCGGCGCGCGTCCCCGGTGCAGGGGATCTGCCGGTCATCGAGGCCGCACCCGGCTCCTACGCCAAGGTGCATCTGAACAAGTAGAATCCATCTCGACAAACTGATTGCACAGCGGCGAGCCTTCGGAACTCGCCGTTTTGCTTTATAGGGGTTGCGTTTCATCCGGGCCAGGTCAACGATTGTGCATTCGAACACTCTCGAAAGACATCGTGATGATACAACTGCGTGACATTCAAGCGGCCCACGAGCGAATTCGCCAATCGGTCTTCTACTCGCCCTGCGCGCGTTCCGAGACGCTAAGCCGCATGATGGGCTGTCAGGTATATCTCAAGCTCGAAAATCTGCAGATGACAGGCTCATACAAAGAGCGGGGCTCGCTCAACAAGATCCTCTGCCTCAGCGACGGTGAGAAGTCCGCGGGCGTGATCTGCGCCTCCGCGGGCAATCATGCCCAGGGATTGGCACACGCTGCGCGCATCGGTGGCATCCACGCCGTGGTGGTGATGCCGGAAACCGCGCCCCTGGCCAAAGTGCGGGGCACACGGGAACTGGGTGCGGAGGTTGTATTGTGGGGCAAGAGCTACGACGAGGCCTATCGCCACGCGCGCGAACTGCAGCAACAGGTGGGGTATACATTTGTCCACGCGTTTGATGATCCGACGGTTATCGCGGGCCAGGGAACGGTGGGACTGGAGATTCTCGAACAGGTACCGGATCTCGATGTGGTTATAGTCCCGGTCGGTGGTGGTGGATTGATCGCCGGAATCGCCACCGCCGTGAAGACCATCAAGCCCGCAACCCGATTGGTAGGGATCGAGGCGGAGCGCATGGCGGCCATGAAGGAGAGCCTGGCTGTGCACAAAATTGTCAGAGTGCCCAATATCAACTCCATCGCCGATGGCATCTCGGTCGCCGAGGTGGGGCAGCACACCTATCCCATCGTGGAACGTCATGTCGAACGCATTGTTACCGTTACGGAGGAAGAAATCGCCAACGGCATCATGGTGTTGCTGGAGCGTGAAAAAACGTTGGCAGAGGGCGCGGGCGTCGTCGGGTTTTCTGCGCTCCTCAACGGTCACGTGGACGATGTTGCCGGCAGGAAGGTCGTCGTTGTCATCAGCGGGGGTAATATCGATATGACGATGCTGTCACGCATCATCGAGCGCGGTTTGGAGATCGATGGGCGTATCGCCAACCTCAGCGTAGTCGTGGCCGACCGCCCGGGAAGCATGGCTGAGTTGGCGCGCATCATTGGCGAGCAACAGGCCAACATTCTGCGAATTTCCCAGAATCACCACGCCAGCGAAGTTCGTCTGGAGGAGGCAGAGGCGGAAATGAGCCTGGAAACACGCGGTCTCCCGCACGTGAGCGAGATCGTCCAGGCTCTGCGCAATTACGGCTTCAAAGTGCGCTAGCAAAGCGCCCGCTGGCCGGTATGGACGCGGCAGGTTGCACACGGTGATACGTTGTACCGACATGCCTGAATGGCGCTTCGGCCTGATTCTTGGGCTCACGTTGCCACTCCTCGATCTCGAGAAGAATCGCGGCGCCTGACGACAATGCCACTTCGGCGACTGCGTTGAGATCATCCGGACTCGCCAATCGTTCATACTGGCCGTCGACGATGATCCCTGTGATCGCGCGCACTTCCATCAGGTAGGACTGCAGAAACGGCCCCTGGCGATAGAACTGGTGTTGAGAACTGAGCACGCCGGCGCGATGCGCGGGTCCCAGGCTGGTTACATGGAGTATCACTGGAGATTTGAAGTTGCTTTTTTCGTCCTCTTCACCCGACCAGTTCGCCAGTTTCATGCCCAGGTAGCCATCGTAGTGCTCGGGACTGGGAGGGGGCTCGACATTCCAACCATTCTCCACCGCGATCCTGGTGCGTTCCGCAATACCGTTACGCATGAATTGCACGTCCAGTTTGCTGCCGGGACGGCTGTTACTGACCAACCACTCCAGGTGCGCGAGGCCGCGCAGGGGAATGCCGTTTATCTCGAAGATGGCATCGCGCGCCTTGAGTAGCCCGAGAGCGCTCCCTTTTTGCGGATCGCTGATCAGTGTTACCGCTGGACGTCCGGCTGGGATGCGAAACATCTCGGCTTCCGTCGGGGCAAGCTCAGTGAGCAGGTCACCCAATCCAATATCCCCCCAGCTGGGAGTGCCGGCGTGCAGCCGTTCCACCGCGCGCAGTGCATTGTTGATGGGCACCGAGTAGCTGACGCCCGTACCGCCGGAGCTGTTGTCGGTTGCAACGGCTGTATTGACACCGATTACCCGGCCGCGGCGGTCAAAAAGCGCACCGCCGGAATTGCCGGTATTGATCATGGCGTCGCTTTGCAGGTACTCGACACCACCCCGCAGGTAACGATGTTTGTGCGAGACGATACCCCGGCTGATGGAGTCGGGATTGCGGCCGAAGGGATTGCCGACTGCGAAAACCTCATCACCGGTTTGCAGCGTATCGGAATCGCCGAACTCGGCCGCCTTCATGCCGGCGCAGTGGGTCATGCGCAGCACTGCGATATCGGTGTGCGGATCAGAGCTGATGACACGCGCGGCGATGCCCTCGGGCGCGGACCAATCTCGCGGGATGATCTCGATCAGCGCTGCTTCGGCGACCACGTGGTGGTTGGTCCATACTTCGCAGTTCTCTGCCGATACGAGGAAACCGGAACCATGACGTTTGGACCAGACCGAGTCGCCCAGCTGATCGATTTTGACGTGGGTGATGGTGCGAATCGCCACCGATGAGTCCAGCATGGTGTCGATCGCCGGTTTACGTACCTGGTCGACGAAGAAGGCACCTAATCCGATTCCGGCGGCCAACCAAAGCGAACCGCCAACTAGTCTGAGAGACTGCTTGTACACGCCCATTACATCACCCCTGTCAGCGTAACGTATATCACTGTGAACGGCTGCGCCGTCACGCCGGTTCCGGGGGATACTGCAGTGCAGGGCGGCCGCTAACGTCTCTTGTTGAGGTTGGACGCCGACGCCCCGCGGGGTGTTCTTGGACATCATATCGACGCGGCCGACGAAAACTGTAGGCAGGTTCGCATACTGGATGCGATGACAGCCAGCCATCGCTGCCGGACCAGCAAAGTGATGCATCCCTTCCGTTGATTGGCTAGTCTCATAGTTGGAGTGCGGTACCAATCGTCTGTACCGAGGTCCGTAGCGCCGTGCCCCGGGGTCGCATGCTCCGGTGTCAGTGATTTCTGAGGCTTGGCGGATAGAACAAGTTAACCGATTGATAAGCTGGATAATAATCAATACGAGTACGGACTGATTCAGCGCCCGGTCCGGGCGAACAAAACTGAGCGAGCGATAAGGAGAAACAGGATGAATGTAGGGCAATACCAAACGATCCTCGGCGCAGCACTGGCGCTGGTTACGACCGTCGTGACGGCGGATGTCACGTTGGAAATGGATGTGGCTGCCGGCAATCAGATGAAACAGCTGATCCAGGTGAGCGAGGGCCGGGTGCGGGTGACGAGCGGTGTTCAAGGACAGGAATTCATCGTGCTGTACCGTGAAGGCAGCGATCAGTACCAGGTGCTTGACGGTAAAGCCAAGACGGTCATGACCATCACGCCGCAGCAGGTCAGGCAGACCATGCAGCAGGCGTCCGGCATGATGCAACAGATGCAGGCGATGATGGCGGAGCAGATGAAGAACATGACGCCTGAGCAGCGCGCCCAGGTCGAACAGATGATGGGTAAGCCGGCGGGTGGTGCGCGTGCCAAGCCGCAGATTCGCAGGACCAAACGCACCGAAAAGGTGGGTTCGTGGAATTGCGAGGTTATCGAGGTGGTCGAAGGTGCCAGGGTGACCAGCGAGCTCTGTGTCGCCAAGGCAAAGACATTGGGAATTTCGGATCGGGATTTCCAGACCCTGCAGGCATTCTTCAAGGTGATGGGCAGCATGGCTGATTCGGCACGGGGGGGTATGGGACGGGATATGCCGTTCTTCGGCCCGGAGGAGATACCGGGGGTGCCAGTGCGGGCGTCCCACATCCGTGCCGGCAAAAAGGACATCGTGCAGTTGACCAAAGTCGGCACAGACCGCATTGCCAGCGCGCTGTTTACGGTTCCCGACGATTACCAGCCGGCGCAGCTGCCGGGCATGCCGGGTATGCCGGGTATGCCCACGCGCTGAGGCGTGTCAGTGGAAATCCCGCGATCGGGTTTCCAGGCCGCCCAGTAGCGGGTTGTAGTTCTCCAAACGGTGGGCGATGAGGTGCGTGACGCCATCTTCGGTCTGCACCTCACCGCTCACTGCCAGTAGCTGCGATTCCAGCAGCACACGGCGGTGGCGCTCGGCCAGCTGCCCCCACACCACCACATTCACCACACCGGTCTCATCCTCCAGGGTGACGAAGACCACGCCGCTGGCGGTGCCGGGTCGTTGCCGGGTGACCACCAGGCCTGCCATGCGCGCCCGGCGGCCGTGGGGCAAAGTATTGATTGCCTCGGCGGTGACGAGATGCTGTGTGGTTAGTTGCTCACGCAACAGCGCCAAGGGGTGGCGCTCCAGTGTGAGTCCCAGGCTGCGGTAGTCCGCCGCAATCGCTGCACCTTCGCTAGGGGGTGCCAGCATGGGGGTGGCTTCAGCGATGGTGTTCTCCACCCCAAGGGGTGTCGCCGCCTCAATGCCCAGCGTCTGCCAGCGCGCCTGGTGGCGGTTACCGGCCAGTCCCGCCAGTGCCCCGGCCGCCGCGAGGGCATTGCGGTCCCGCTTGTCGAGGCGAGCGCGGCGGACCAGATCGGCCACATCGGCGAAGGGTTGTTCGGCCCGTACGGCGACAAGGCGCTCCGCGCCTTCGCGCGAAAGGCCCTTTACCTGCCGCAGGCCGAGGCGCAGGGTGGGTTGGGCCCTCACCCTGACCCTCTCCCGGGGGGAGAGGGTACTGGGGATGCAGTTGGGCTCCCTCTCCCTGGGGAGAGGGCTGGGGTGAGGGGGAACGGTCGTCAGAATGCTCTGCCCGTTGTCGTCTCGTGGGGCAAAAACAGGTGCTGATGCCAGCGTTTTCCGCGTTCCTGGCACCCTGGTGTCCTGACGCGAGATAGGGGCCCCAGGAGGCTCCAGCGTGCAATCCCAATTGCTGTGACGCACATCCACGGTCCGCACCTCGACCCCGTGGCGCTGAGCGTCCTGCACCAGCTGCGCGGGGGCGTAGAAACCCATGGGCAGGCTGTTGATCAGGGCCGCACAGAAGGCGGCGGGTTCGTGACGCTTGAGCCAGGCCGAGGCGTAGGCGAGCAGCGCAAAGCTGGCGGCGTGGCTTTCGGGGAAGCCGTACTCGCCGAAGCCGCAGATCTGCTGGTAGATCTGACGGGCGAAGGTCTCGGAGTAGCCGCGTTGACGCATGCCGGTGATCAGTCGCTGCTCGAAGGGTTCCAGCCCGCCGCGCCGCCGCCACGCCGCCATGGCGCGACGCAGGGCGTCGGCCTCACCGGCGGAGAAACCCGCCGCCACCATCGCCAGTTTGATCACCTGTTCCTGGAAGATGGGCACCCCCAGAGTGCGCTCCAGCACGCCGCGTACCGCCTCGCTGGGGTAGGTGACCGGTTCGATACCCTGACGGCGGCGCAGGTAGGGATGGACCATGTCCCCCTGGATGGGGCCGGGACGGACGATGGCCACTTCGATGACCAGATCGTAGAAGGTGCGCGGCTTGAGGCGCGGCAGCATGGCCATCTGGGCCCGGGACTCGATCTGGAACACGCCCACCGTGTCGCCGGCGCAGATCAGGTCGTAGACGGCCGGGTCTTCGGGGGGGATGGTGGCCAGGGAGAGCGGCGGGCGGGTTTCCCCGCTACCGGTGCCCGTAGGAGCAGTTTCAACCGCGAACGTCGCGGTCGGATCGGGGTGTGCATCGCGACTGAAGTCGCTCCTACTGGGGGGTATTCGACCCCGATGGCCGTTGATCGGCCCTGATGTCCGGGCGGAGTCCCGTTCACGGTTTTCCCCGTTACTGGTGCTCGTAGGAGCGGTTTCAACCGCGAATGTCACGATCGGATCAGGCCGCACATCGCGACTGAAGTCGCTCCTACGAGCGGACATCCGACTCCGATAACCGTTGATCAGATCCAGCGCCTTGCGGATGGCGCTCAGCATTCCCAGCCCCAGTACATCGACCTTGAGCAGGCCCAGGGCCTCAAGATCATCCTTGTCCCACTGGATCACCGTGCGTTCGGGCATGGTGGCGTTTTCTATGGGCACCAGTTCGTGCAAGGAGTCCCGGGCGATGACGAAACCGCCGACATGCTGGGAGAGATGGCGCGGGAAGCCCAGCAGTTCGCTGACCAGCCACAGCAGGCGCGCGATCACCGGGTTGTCGGGGTCGAACCCGGCCTCGGTGAGGCGCTCGCCGATCTCTTTGCGGCTCACCCACCCCTTGAGCGCCTTGGCCAGGCGCTCGATCTGCGCCCCATCCAGCCCCAGCGCCTTGCCCACGTCGCGCACCGCGCTCTTGGGCCGATAAGTGATGACGGTGGCGGCCAGCGCCGCCCGCTCGCGGCCGTATTTGGCGTAGAGGTACTGGATCACCTCTTCGCGCCGTTCGTGCTCGAAATCCACGTCGATATCCGGCGGTTCGTCGCGCTCCCGGGAGAGGAAACGCTCGAAGAGCATCTCCATGCGCGAGGGGTCCACCTCGGTGATCCCCAGGGCGTAGCAGACCGCCGAATTGGCCGCCGAACCGCGCCCCTGGCAGAGGATGCCGCGGGCGCGGGCGAAGCGGACGATGTCGTGGACGGTGAGAAAGTAGGGTTCGTAGCGCAGTTCGCCGATCAGCGCCAGCTCGTGTTCGATGAGCTGGCGCACCTTGGCGGACTCGCCCTGCGGCCAGCGTTGGCGCAGGCCCGCTTCGGTCAACTGGCGCAGATGCACGGCGGGGGTGGTGCCTGTGGGTACCAATTCGTCGGGATATTCGTAACGCAGCTCATCGAGCACAAACTGGCAGCGCGCGGCAATGCGCAGCGTCTCTTCCAGCAATTCCGGCGGGTAGATCCGCGCCAGCACCTCACGGCGGCGCAGGTGGCGCTCAGCGTTGGGGAATAGCGCATAGCCGCATTGGGCCACGGGGCGGTTGAGGCGTATGGCGGTGAGCACATCCTGCAGCGGGCGGCGGGCGCGGCGGTGCATATGCACATCGCCCGCTGCCACCAGGGGCAGACTGCTCATGCGCCCCAGTTCGCGCAACAGAGCGAGGCGCGCCGCGTCGTCGCAGCCGTGGTGCAGCTCCACCGCCAGCCACGCGCGGTCGGGAAACAGCCCGGACACCCAGCGGGCGGATTCCACCGCAGGCTCCTCGGCGGGCAGCAGCAGGGCCAGGCAGCGATCCAGATCGAATGCCTCTACATCGGCGCGGGTCAGGTGGTAGCTGCCTTTCGTTGTCGCCCGCCGGCCGCGGGTGATCAGGGCGCAGAGTGCCCCGTAGCCGGCGCGGTTGGTCGCCAGCAGCACCAGACGCGGCCCATCGGCCAGGTGCAATTCGCTGCCGACGATAAGTCTCAAGGGTGTTCCGCGCGCGGCGAGATGGGCCCGCACCACCCCGGCTACGGTGCATTCGTCGGTGATCGCCAGGGCGGTATAGCCCTCAGCCACCGCCCGTTCCACCAGCTCCTCGGGATGCGAGGCACCGCGCAGAAAGGTGAAATTGGTGAGCGCATGAAGCTCGGCGTAGTCGGGCTGCGATGACATCGGGGTGGTTGGAAACGTTGCTCAATACTGTATAAATGTACAGCATTCGAGGAATGTTTCAAGCGCGCGAGGAGGAGACTTCAGCAGGCTGGATCAGCTCAGGATCTGTTGCTCACCCTGAGGAGGGTACGATGACGGGCGTCGGCCTATTTGCGCAGGTCGGACAAGCGCACCACCTTGCCGGGATTCATCAGATTGTCGGGGTCCAAAGCGCGTTTCAGATTCTCCATGAGATCGAGTTCAACCGGGCTCTTGTAGCGGCGTATCTCGTCGACCTTCAACAGTCCCACACCGTGCTCGGCGGAGATCGAGCCATCCATTTCGGCAACCAGATCGTGTACCACACGGTTCATCGCCTCCCACTGCGCCAGATAGGTGCTTTTATCCATCCCCACCGGCTGAGTGATGTTGAAGTGGATGTTGCCGTCACCAAGATGGCCAAAAGGGCAGGGACGCACGCCAGGGAAGGTTTGCGTAACGGCGGCGATGCCCCGCTCGATAAACTCCGCCACCCGGGATACCGGCACCGCTACATCGTGCTTGATGGAACTGCCCTCGCGCTTCTGTGCCTCGGGAATCGCCTCGCGCAAGCGCCAGAATCGCCGTGCCTGTTCCAGGGATTCGGCGACGGCGGCATCTGCAATCACCCCCTTGGCATAGGCCTCTTCCAGCAAACCTTCGAAGACCGACCGCAACCCCGCATCGGGCCGTGAGGAGGAGAGTTCGATCAGGACGTACCAGGGATGGGTTTGCGCCAGCGGGTTTACGCAGTCAGGCACATGCCGGGTGGTGATCTCCATCGCAAAATTCGAGATCAACTCAAAGCCTGTCACCGCATCGCCCGAGCGCGCCCTTGCGAGCGACAGCAGGTGAGTGGCGGCCTGCACGCTGTCGAGTCCGCACAGTGCCGTCTGTACATCGAGCGGCTTGGGGAAGAGTTTCAGCACCGCCGCGGTGATGATCCCCAGCGTTCCTTCGGAGCCGACGAACAGATGCTTTAGCGCGTAGCCGGTGTTGTCTTTGCTCAGTGCGCGCAATCCGTCCCAGATACGACCGTCGGGCAGCACCACTTCCAGACCCAATACCAGGTCGCGGGCATTGCCATAGCGCAGCACGTTGATGCCACCCGCGTTGGTCGCCAGATTGCCGCCGATTTGACAGGAACCCTCCGCCCCGAGCGACAGCGGAAAGAGGCAACCTTCGCGATCCGCCGCCTGTTGAATCTCGGCCAGGATCGCGCCGGCCTCCACCGTGACGGTGTAATTGATCGGATCGATCGTGCGTACGCGGTTCATGCGCGCGAGGCTGAGGATGATGCCGCCGTGGGGTACACCGCCACCGCACAGACCGGTGTTGCCACCTTGGGGCGTGATGGGAATCCCGTGAGCGGCACAGAGCCTGACGACCTCGGCGACCTGATGCGTATCCGCCGGGCGCACAAGCGCGGCAGCCTGGCCACGAAATCTACCGCGTTCTTCGTTGACGTAGGGTGCGAGCGCTTCGGTATCGGTGATGATGCCGGTGACGCCCACCAGGCTGGCGAGCGCGTCGGCAAATTGGCTGGGCAGACTCATCGGATGCTCAGGGCGTTGGCTTAATCAGGAACATGAGAATAACTGATAACGGTCGCAGAGTGTGCGTTCCGCCATCCACGGTCGCCGAACCCGGGCAGTTGCCCGTTGAACCGTCCGCTTCAAGCCCACGACTCAGGGCCTGAACACCGTCAATACGGTGGTGATTCCCGAGGAGAGAGAGAATGAATCCGCAACGTCGCAAACTACTGATCGCCTGTTTGGGACTGGGTGCCGGTCTCTGCGCAAGTGGCACGGTCTGGGCGCTCAACCCGCAACCAGAGGTGCCCTCGCGGGCGCGCCAGAAGCGGCAGCAACACCAGCATGACCTGAAGGCGCTCAATCCGCAGCCCGAAGTTCCCTCCAAGTCCAAGAAGGGTCAGCGGCGCCGCAAGAAATCGTTGCCGAAAAAACCTTGAATCCAATGGACGTTGGCAGAGCCCATTCGGTGATTGTTCCGTTCCGAACACCAGCACGTCGGAAACGGAAGTGGAAACCGTTGCTGATTGCTTTGGCCGTCGTGCTATCGGTTACTCTGGCGATAGTGTTCACCATCCAGCCGGCGGGCCTCGGATCGGGGTGACTGTGCTTCCCGGTTTAAACCGTTGACCACGGGCAACCGCATTGTCGTCGGTCGTTGTGAGGTCTGCAGTTTGATGACGCCCGCTGGTGCACAGTGGCAGTGTGTCACCCGGGGATAACACAAGCTGCGCCAGGATCTGTATAGTGCCTAGGGCTACAAAGCAGCAGCGGGAAATCACATGGATCCGGGAACAGCGAGCGATGAAGATGCGGCACTGAGCCCGGTGTTCGCCTGCTTGCAGCGTGCGGCCGAGTGCGATCCCTATCCCTCGTGGCGCGACCGCGATAACCAGCTGGCTGCTCTGGAACGATTGCTGCGCGAGAATGCGGACGCGTTCATCGCCGCGGTCGACCAGGATTTCGGTCATCGCTCAGCGCATGAGACGCAATTGCTGGAGCTGTTCCCAAGCCTCGAGGCCGTCAAGCACGCGCGACGTCATCTCAAACAATGGATGCGGCCGGAGCGCCGCCCGGTAACGCTGTGGTTTCAACCAGGCCGTGCGCGGGTCATGCATCAGCCGCTGGGCGTGGTGGGAGTCATCGCCCCGTGGAACTATCCGATCCTGTTGTCGATCGGACCGTTGACGGCGGCGCTGGCCGCGGGTAATCGCGTAATGCTCAAGATGTCTGAGTTCGCGCCCGCGACCGCCGCGCTGGTTGCCGGGTTGGCCGCCAACTACTTTGCCAGGGACAGCGTGATTGTGGTGCAGGGTGACAGTCAGGTGGCAGAGGCCTTTTCACGCCAACCGTTCGGACATCTTCTGTTCACCGGCTCGACCCGGGTGGGGTACAGCGTCATGCGTGCTGCGGCGGAGAACCTGACTCCCATCACGCTGGAACTGGGCGGCAAATCACCGGCGATACTCGGGGTGGATTTTTCGATGGCGCGATTTGCCGAACGTGTCATGGTCGGCAAGACGATGAACGCGGGACAGACCTGCATTGCCCCTGATTATGTGTTGATTCCCGAGAACCGGACGCAAGATTTTGTGACCGCCGCCAAGCGTACTGTAGCGCGATGCTACCCGGACATCATGCAAACGCCCGATTACTCCTCGATCATCAACGAGCGCCATTTTCAGCGTCTGCTGGAATTGGCCGAGGAGGCCAGGGACCAAGGTGCCGATATTGTCCCGCTGACCTCGCTTGAGGTAGCGCCGGACTCATCGACGCGGCGTATTCCGCCACTGGCTGTCATCAATGCCAGGGACAGTATGCGCATCATGCAGGAGGAGATTTTCGGCCCGCTGTTGCCTGTCGTCACCTATCGCGAGCTTGACGAGGCGATTCGCTACGTCAACACAAGGCCGAAACCGCTGGCGCTCTACTATTTCGATAACGACCGCAAGCGGATCGACAAGGTGCTGACAGAGACCATCTCCGGCGGCGTGACGATCAACGACACCATCCTGCACATCGCCCAGGACAATCTGCCGTTCGGCGGAGTCGGTGAGAGCGGCAAGGGGCACTACCACGGCTACGAAGGGTTTGAAACGTTCTCCAAAAAGAAGTCCGTTTTCTTTCAGTCACGCATCAGCGGTGTAGGTCTGTTCAAGCCACCGTATGGCACGCTGTTCGAGCGGCTCATGGCTGTGCTGCTACGCTGATGGTCACACGGCGCACCTTCCTCAAGGCTGGCCTGCTGGGCAGCGCAGCGCTTGCTGGCGCCGGTGCTTACTATGGGTTGCGCCACACCACCAGCGAATCGGGGGAGTTGGGCGTAAGTGAACGCGAGATCGTGGCCGTACTCGTGCCGGTAATGCTGGCCGGTGTCATACCCGTATCGGGCGAGGCCCGGCGCGCCGCGATTGCAACAACGGTCGAGGGCGTGAACACAGCGGTCGCGGGACTCTCCGCTCAGGCGCAAAAGGAGATTGCCGAGCTGTTCGCGCTATTGAATTTCGCACCCGCCCGCGCGGTTGTGGCCGGCATTTGGACATCCTGGGCCGGCGCAACTCCGGATCAGGTGGCCGCCTTCCTCGAAAGCTGGCGCATGAGCCGCTTTGCGCTCCTGCGCAGCGCCTACGCCGCATTGCACGATCTGGTGTTGGGTGCTTGGTACGGTGACCCGCAATCGTGGCCGACCATCGCCTATCCTGGCCCGCCCCCGTTATCCCCATGACCGAAGATATGGTTGCGGCAGGCTTGCGGTCGGGCTGGCAGGTGCGGAACGGATCGGCCTTGACCGCCGATCACACGCTCGAAGCGGATGTTGTGATCGTCGGCAGCGGCGCGGGAGGCGGGACAGCGGCAGAGATTCTGGCGGCCTCGGGCTTGCGGGTGCTGCTGGTCGAAGAGGGACCGCTGAAAAGCTCGCGTGAATTCAGAATGCGCGAGGCGGATGCCTATCCGCAGCTCTACCAGGAGTCGGCGGCCCGCAAGACCAGGGACAAGGCCATCAATATCCTGCAGGGACGCTGCGTCGGAGGTTCCACCACGGTCAATTGGACCAGTTGCTTTCGCACGCCTCCCGAGACATTGGCCTACTGGCGGAGCGAATTCGGTCTCGCGGATCTCGATGGTGATGCGTTGGCGCCATGGTTCGAACGCATGGAACAGCAGCTGGGAATCGAGACCTGGAGCGTGCCCGCGAACGAGAACAACGACCTGCTGCGGCGCGGGGCGGAAAAACTGGGCATCTCCACCGCGACCATACCGCGCAACGTGAAGGGTTGTCTGAATCTGGGCTACTGCGGCCTGGGCTGCCCCACCAACGCCAAGCAGTCGATGCTGGTGACCACGATTCCAGCGGCGCTCTCGTCCGGCGCCGCACTATGGCACCGTCTGCGCGCCGAACGCCTCGTGCTCAGCGGTGGTCGTGCGGTGGTTCTTGAGTGCTTGGCGATGGAGGAGGCGGGGATCCGCCCGTTACCCTATCGTGTGCGGATACACGCAAAGCATTTCGTCCTCGCCGCGGGATCGCTCGGCACCCCCGCATTGCTGATGCGCAGTGATGCGCCCGATCCCCACGGACATTTGGGCAAGCGCACGTTTCTCCATCCAACCACTATCTCGGCGGGGCAGATGGACGGCAGGGTCGACGGTTACGCGGGCGCGCCACAGTCCGTCTACAGCAATCACTTTCTCGACAACGTTCCGCTGCGGGGCCCCATGGGATTCAAGCTCGAGGTGCCGCCTCTGCACCCCGTGTTATTCAGTACCACGCTGCAGGGTTTCGGCACAGCTCACGCACAGCAGATGCAACGATTCGCCAATACGCACGTGGTGATTGCGCTGCTCCGTGACGGTTTCAATCCCGGCAGTCCGGGCGGGACCGTCCACCTGCAATCCGACGGCACACCGGTGCTCGATTATCCGATCACCGAGTTCGTCTGGGAAGGCGTGCGCCGTTCATGGTTGGCCATGGCGGAGATCCAGTTCGCCGCGGGGGCAAAGCGGGTCACCCCGGTTCATGAGAAGGCGGGAGGCTATGCAAGCTGGAAGGAAGTGCAACGGGGTATACAGGAACTGCCCCTGACGCCTAACCTTGCCCGCGTCGTGAGCGCGCATGTGATGGGAGGCTGCGGCATGGCGGCCAGCGCGAGAGATGGCGTGGCAGATTCTTTTGGTCGTCATCATCAGTTGGATAACGTGAGCATCTGCGATGGATCGCTGTTCCCGACCAGTGTGGGCACCAATCCGCAGTTGTCGATCTATGGACTCGCGGCGCGCAATGCGAGCAGACTCGCCACTGATCTGGCTGTTCGTTGAGCATTCGTGCGGCAAGTGCCAGCCGGACAACAGACCACGAAATAAGACCATGAGCCTCGAATTTCTGATCACCAGTTTGATAATCGTGCTGATTCCCGGGACCGGTGTGATCTACACCGTTTCAACAGGACTGTTTCTCGGTTGGCGAGCGAGCGTCGCGGCCGCGGTGGGATGCACCTTGGGCATCGTTCCCCATCTGATCGCCAGCATTCTCGGGCTGACGGCAATCCTCCACATGAGCGCACTGGCATTTCAGACCATGAAGTACGCGGGTGTCCTCTTTTTGCTCTATCTCGCCTGGTCGCTGTGGCGGGATGCGGATGCATTGCAGATGGACAGTACGGTAGGGAGGCGGAACCACCGCCAGATCGTCGTGCGCGGTATTCTGATCAACATCCTCAATCCCAAGCTCTCGCTCTTTTTTCTTGCCTTCCTGCCGCAGTTCATTTCCCACCAGTCATCCGAGCCACTCCCGGAACTGCTGCTGCTGAGTGCCGTATTCATGGCCATGACGTTGGTGGTCTTCGTGGCTTACGGTGCGATGGCCCATGCCGTGCGTCGCTATGCGACCCGTTCACCGCGCGCAGTGCGCTGGCTGCAGCGCGGGTTTGCCGGTATCTTTGCCCTGCTGGGCGCGCGGTTGGCTATGACCGAACGTTGAATCCATAGGGTAATTGTCGTTAGGCATACGTCTGGTTTTCCGGTCGTTTGCCCAGGTGCCCGCGGTAGAAGGCGATGAGTTTCTCAAGATCGATGTCGGGATCGTCTCCGGGTATCAGTGGCTCGCCAAATCCGATTGTGCGTCGCGGGTAATCGAAGTAGACGGGGACGATGGGGATCCCCGAACCCTTGGCAATATGGTAGAAACCCATTTTCCATTGCGGGGCCCTGCCGCGTGTTCCCTCCGGCGTGATACCCAGTATCAGTTGCTCTCTTTCGGCATAGATCTGCATGGTCTGCTGGACGACACCGTGGGAGGCGCGCCGATCGATGGAGATGCCACCCAGCCAGCGCATCAGGCCGCCGAAGGGCCGGCGAAAGAGTGTGTGTTTGCCCATCCAGGAGACCTTTAGTCCCAAAGCGAACGCCGCTGCCATGCCGTGCACGAAATCCCAGTTGGAGGTGTGGGGTGCCACGATCACGACCAGTTTGGGCAAGTTGGGAATTGCGCCGCTGACACGCCAATCGCTTATCGACAGAATGGAATGCCCCAACAGGCGCGTAAATGCGTTGCCGCGCGTTGGCGTAGCAGGACCGAGTGGCGGAACTCTGGTTGATCTCACGAGTGCTCCCTCGCGGCCTTGTGACAGGCGATCATAACAGCAGAGTTATCCGGTGCGGTTCAGCCCAAGCCCCGGTGCTATTTTGAATAGAATGTGAGGTTGAAGTCGTGAACAGACGGTGAGCCGGAGAGGCCGATTTCGAGACTGACAAGAATATGGGATCTATTCAGTTGCTGGCGGTGTTGGTATCAGCTCTGGTTTCATTGACGTCACGCGCGGATGGGCTGCCGTACGCACCTTCGTTCCCGCTGCGACTGGCAGAAGCGGCCCTGGCGCGGACTCAACAAGCAGTTACCTACGATGGTCGGTACGTTCGCATCACCTATCCTGGCGGTGATGTGCCGAGTCATATCGGGGTCTGCACCGACGTCGTGATTCGCGCCTATCGGCAAGTGGGTGTCGATCTGCAGCGCGAGGTACACGAGGAGATGCGCGTGGCGTTTGACGCCTTCCCGCAGCTGTGGGGGCTATCGCGTCCCGATCCCAATATCGATCATCGCCGCGTACCCAATCTTCGCCGCTTCCTCGAACGGCGGGGGATCGATTTACCTGTGACGGGCGATCCCGCCGATTATCGCGCCGGGGATCTGGTCACCTGGCTGCTCGCCGGCAGGCTGCCCCATATCGGTATTGTAGTCGCGGAACAATCGCCCGGCGGTCAGCGTCCACTGATCGTACACAACATTGGTGAAGGTCCAGAACTGGCGGATGTGCTGTTCTCGTACCCGATCACAGGCCACTACCGCTATCTTCCCGACACCGGCAAGCGACTCGCACCCGACCAGCTGGGTGCGACGAAGTGATAGCCGCCATCGGTATTATCTGCTGGGTGCTGCGAGTGTCGGTCAATAGTTGGATCTCCTCTTATAAATTGAGTGTTTTTCTATACAATAAGTCCCATGGGATCGATCCGCTGGATCGGTCCCATCCTTTTTGACAAGTGAAGCCGTTGGAATCATGACCGAATATCAACTGGAAAATGTCAATGTCACCGGGGTCCGCGTCCTTATCAGCCCCGAAGCACTGCACCACCAGGTGCCGACCAGCGAGGCCGCAGCGAGCACTGTCGAACGCGGTCGCCACGTCATACAGGGCATTCTCGATCACCAGGATCCGCGTTTGCTGGTAATTGCGGGTCCTTGCTCGATTCACGACCTCGCTGCTGCTCGAGAGTATGCCGAGCGGCTGAAGCGACTGTACGACGAGTTGGGCGACGTGCTTTTCATCGTGATGCGCGTCTATTTCGAAAAGCCGCGAACCACCATCGGCTGGAAGGGTTTCATCAACGACCCGCACATCAACGATTCGTTCGATATCGAAAAGGGGTTGCGAAGCGCCCGTGAACTTCTGGTCTGGCTGGGTGAGCTGGGCATTCCAACGGCCACCGAAGCGCTCGATCCCATCAGCCCGCAATATCTGGCGGATCTCTTCAGCTGGTCGGCTATCGGCGCGCGCACCACGGAATCCCAAACTCATCGTGAGATGTCCAGCGGCCTTTCCACCCCGGTCGGTTTCAAGAACGGGACCGAAGGCCAGTTGGATGTTGCCATCAACGCGTTGCAATCGGCTTCGGCGCCGCACCGCTTTCTCGGCATCAGCACAGGTGGTCAAGTGGCTGTGATCGAAACGGCGGGCAATCGCTATGGTCACATCATCCTGCGCGGCGGGAGGGAACCCAATTACGATTCAGTCAATGTGGCGTTGGCCGAACAGGCGTTGGAAAAAGCGGGCATGCCGAAGAACATCATCATCGATTGCAGTCATGCCAACTCGCACAAGAATTTTCAGCTTCAGCCCCTGGTGGCCGAGAACGTCAGTCACCAGATCCTTGAAGGCAACCGATCCATTGTCGGTCTCATGCTGGAGAGCCATCTTAAAGAGGGCAATCAGAAGCTCACCGCCAATCCGGCCGATCTCGAGTACGGCGTCTCCATCACGGACGCCTGCATCGATTGGGAGACTACCGAGAGGCTGTTGCGGAATTTACACGCCAAGTTGGGCGATGCCCTGCGGGCGCGATGCGCTTTTGAGTAGCGCGCAGTCTCTGATTGGTGCGCGACGCGGACAGTGTGAAATGGCTCTTTGTCGGTAGCGTGCGCTGCCAGCAGGCAAAAAAAACCACTGGTCTGTGCCAGTGGTTCGAAAGTACAGCCCAGGGCTGATAGTTGTTCAGGTGCAAGAGCCGCAGCAGGGATTCGACTTGGTCTTGTCCTTGACCTCTTCCTGCTGAATTACTTTGATCTCGTTGATTTTCTGAGTCTTTTCCGAATTGATCCGGGCGGTATCCTGCTTTGTCCCGGTCGTGGTCGTGCCTGGTTTATCGCTCATGTGACAATGATCCTGCTTGAGTGGCTGTGGAAATGCCGTCGTGCATCAGCACCACGGTGTTTGAAGGGCTGACTTTACCTGAATATGCCTTCTGTTTCATGTCCTATGCGCCGGTATCGGACTCTCTTGACTGGCGGTTGACGCCAGCGCTGCTGCCTCAGCCGAATACCCCGTGCAGAAACCAGCGCAGCGAGCCACGCAATTCACGAAACAGCCACAGGCGTGCACCCTTGCGTTCCGCCACGAAATAATCCCGGGCCAGGTCCTGACCGTCCCACCAGCCGCTTTCGACGCGTTCCGGTCCGGCTTGCAGTTGCCAGCGGTCCGCACCGGGCAGCAGCTGCGGCTTTTCCAGCAACCAGAGAGGGCGAACGCCTGGGTGACTCGTGTTGATGACGGTGCTGCCGGCGCTGCGCCAGGCATGCTCGGGTCGATGATCGGCAACGGGGCTGAGCATTCGCACAGCCTGTTCACCGAGGCGGGTGCGCAGGCGGTCGATAAGCTGGCCCGCGTTCAGTTGGTCCCCCGTGGTATGGACAAAGAAGTCATGCCGCTCGCCGCGAAAGGGCATGATCCCGTTTGCCTCCAGGGAGAGTTCCAGTACCGGCGCCGGGAGTTCGAGCCGTTCCAGGCGGTTGTCGACCAACTGCTGCAGATGGACGAGATCGCGCCCCGGTACCAATAGTCCCAGTGTCAACTCCGTGGGAGGGCGCTTCAAGTGATGAAGCTTCAGCGTGAATTGCTGGATGACGCCATCCCGGGCGCGCAATACACCGACCAGTTCCAAGAGCAATCGGTGCAGCGCGAAATGCAGGCCCTCGGTGGTGTGGACCTCGGCCGGCAGTGCAAGGCGGTTGGTGAAACCTTCACGAGCTTCGAACGGAGGGCGCAGGTCGGGTTTGCGGCCCAGGGCGCGATCCAGGTAGTCGAGCACCGCGGTACCGAGGCGACGATTGAGGCCGTCGCGGGGCAGGCGCAGGCAGTCGCGCACCCGTAGCAGACCGAGTTCGCGCAGAGCCGACAAAGTGTCGGCCGGGAGTTCCAGCATCTGCAGGGGCAGGGCGCCCAGCTGGCGGCGCAGATCGTCCAGCTTCAGCGCGGGGCGTCGATCGCCGCTGCGCGCCAGCAGCCAGGCGCCAAGTGGGGTAGGCGCAATGCTGCGCCGAGTGCGGTAGCCCAGGTTGGTGAGATCCCGCTGCAGAGCGCACACCAGGTTCTCCAACCCTTTGAACAGGCGCAAGCTGCCGGAGATCTCCAGCAACAGCCCATTGGGCGCAACGATGGCGACGCGGGAGCTGAATTGATAAGCCCAGGCGGCCAACCGCTCCAAGGCGGCGGCTTCGGCCGCTTCCTGGCGCATGGCGGTATTCAACAAAGGCGCCAGGCTCTGTGCGGCACTGAGGTGCTGCCCCGGTTTCACGCCGGTAGCGGCCGCTGCCCGGTTGCGGCTCAGAACACAGCATTGAGTGCCTTGCCCCTCGATCACGGCGAAAGGCCCGGTTACCGGCGCACCGCGGGTGACCACCTCCAGCGGGAGATGGGGAAAGTGGAGGGCAAGCCACAGCGGGGCGCGGGTTGGGCGCGGCTGCGCTGGCGGTGTCAGGGTGGATTTCTGATGGTTCGCAGAGGGAGGGATTGGCCGTGGGATTGGCGTCATCGCGGGGGGTGCACCGTGCGGCGGCACTGGCTGCGGTGATTCTTTCACCGCCGGCGGCAGGGGCAGATCGATTACCTGCTGTTCCATGGGCGTGCATCTCCGGTGACGGATCGGGGCAGGTGCAGGGTGTCGCTGATCCAGGCGCCGCGGCATTTCACGAAGTTCACCGCCAATCCTCCCTCCGGCGTTTTCTGGAGGATCAGGCGCAGGGCGGCGGGCGAGGCCTTCCGTGCGTTTTCCAGAGGGCGGTAGAGAAACGCCAGGACCTGACCATGCTCGGCCGCCAGCTGCAGGCGGCGCAGGGTGCGATCGTCGCAGCGGGCGGGCCAGCTCAGAACGGCCGCGCAGATGCCGGAGCGCAAGGCCTGTTCCAGTGCCCAAAGCCCCTCTTCGGGACGTTGAGTGCACACCCAGAGCAGCCGTTGCAGATTGACGCCGTGGGCCGCGAGGGCCGGCGCATAGGGGGTCAAGGGCGGGTTGATCCAGGCGATCCAGCGTTCACCCTGGCTGAGTCGCGCCAACGTGGGCAGGGTGAGCTGCAGTTCGCCGATCCCCTCCTGCGGATAGAGGATTTCGGTCAGCGCACCGATCGGCCAGCCGCCACCGGGCAGACGGGTATCAAGCGTCCCGTAGCCGGTGGGTGCGGTCGATCGCTGGGCGCGGGGGGCAGTTTGCCTGCCGCGCCAGATGTCGGCGCGCTGGAGGAGTTCGGCCAGCACGGTTAGGTACCGTTGTAAAAAAGAGGTGCCGCCCCGCCGCAGTGCCAAGGGGTGGCAGCGGAGGATGTGGGATTGGCAGCGTGTCGGAGGCTGTCCATGTTCGACACGCTGCCAGCGGCGGGGCGGCGGAAACGGTTCATTCCGGATCCGGGATCATTTGGGCGGATGGTCGCGCAGTACACCGACGGCGATCCCCTCGATGTTGAGTTCCTGCTCGCGCAGATCGACCTCGATGGGTTCGAAATCGGGATTCTCGGGCAGCAGCCAGGCGCGACTGCGGGTACGGCGCAGGCGTTTGACGGTGACCTCGTCCTCCAGCCGCGCCACCACGATCTGACCGTTCTCGGCGGTAGGGGTGCGGTGCACGGCCAGCAGATCACCATCGAGGATACCCGCATCGCGCATGCTCATGCCGCGCACCCGCAGCAGATAGTCGGCCGAAGGGTGAAAGAGAGTGGGATCGAGCCGGTAGTGATCCTCGATGTGCTCGGTGGCAAGGATGGGGCTGCCTGCCGCCACACGGCCGACCACGGGGAGTCCGGGGCCCTGGGGCAGGCGGATGCCGCGCGAGGAGCCGGGGACCAGTTCGATGGCCCCCTTGCGGGCCAGCGCCTTGAGGTGATCGACGGCGGCATTGACCGAACGGAAGCCCAGGGCTGTGGCGATCTCCGCGCGGGTGGGCGGTAGGCCGTCAGCCTCAATACGTTGACGAATAAAGTCCAGGATCCTGGCCTGGCGCGGGGTCAGCTTCTCGGTCATGGCGGAAACCTGTTGTTAAAAGCAGTGCTGCAATTATTAACAGTATTGAGAAAAAAGCAAGTGACCCCCTGGGGGGAGGGGTGGCAAACACCGCGAGATTGGCGGATCTGGAGTTGTTATCAGCTTTAAATAAGCCTGATAACTAATTGATTAATTTAAATATTACTAAGCCTCTGCGCGATGCTTGAAGGCGAGATCCTCAAGATCTTTGCGATGGTGCAGCCATTTGGGGTGGTTGCGATCGAATTCGGCCACGATGGTCTCGAAGGGCACGTCCTCGAATACGCCGCGCTTGCGCACGTACTCCATGTGACGATGGCCGGACTGATTGAACTCCTGAAACAGCGAATCGGTGCGGCCGTCGAATTCCAGCACGTGTACGCCGAAGCGTTCGCAGAGCGCCTTGTCGAAAGCGGGAGTGGCCTTTACCCACTGGCCGTCAAGAAAGAGATCGGTATAGCTGTGCCAGGTGTAGACGTTGCCCCCGGTCAGCTCGTCCAGCTTGGGCGTCGAGAGATGGTTGCGCACATCGGCGTAGCCGACCCGTGCCGGGATTCCAGCGGCACGTGCGCAGGCCGCCAGGAGCGCGGCCTTGGGGATGCAGAAGCCGCGGCCTGCCGCCAGGCAATCGCTGGCGCGGAAATAATGCGGTTCGGGGCCGACATGGTAGGGGTCATAGATGATCCCGTCCCGTACCGCCAGGTAGAGTCGAAGGGCCGTCTGCAGGGCGGATTCGCCGGAGACCGTGTGCTTGCTCACGAACTCCTGAATCGAGTCATGGTCGGCGTCAATGAACTCCCTGGGCTGCAGATAATCATCCGGTTCCAGGTGCGGTTGAGCATTTTCTATCATGCGGTGTCTCCTCTTCCGGGACAGGGTACTGGAGACGCTGCGCTCAATCTACCAATCAGGCCTCACCGCGGGCCGGATAGTCGTTGGCGATGATGAAATCCAGTGCCTTCAGGAGTTCGCTGAAGTGGGGGCGGGCGAAGGGCATGGTGGCGTAGGAGGCGGCGTAGAGCGTCTGATCGGGCCGTACCAGAAAAAGGCCGGGCTCCGAGAACAGCTCAGGTTCCATGACACCGGTCGATGTCTTGCCACGACTGGTCGAGACGTAAAGGCCCCATTCGCGGGCACTGTCGATGCTGAGTCCGTAGCCGACCGGCAACGCCTTCAAGCCCCAATCGTTGCGTGTCTGTTCGGCGCGCTCGCGCGTATCGCTGCTGACAGCCACGACCTCGACACCACGTTGGGCAAACTCGCCAAGCGTGCGATCCGCTTCGCGCAGATAGGGTTGGCAGATCGGGCAGTGCAGGCCGCGATAGGCGACGATCATGGTGAAGTGTTCGGGGCGGCTTTTCGCCAGACTCCAGGTGCCGCCACCGACGAGGTTGACGGAAAGATCGGGGGTTTTCTGGCGCGGCATTAAACGGCTCATTGGTGATCTCCATGGTTAAATGGAACGTATGTTCCAAAAACAGGTGAAAAAATTACGGTTCCAGAGTGGCTAACGCGGTTCGAACCACATCTTCCAGGTGCGCGATCGGCAGGCCCGCTTTGGTCATGACCTGCAAGCCC
Source organism: Pseudomonadota bacterium (assembly GCA_008501635.1). Lineage (NCBI taxonomy): Bacteria > Pseudomonadati > Pseudomonadota > Pseudomonadota bacterium. The sequence goes on along the minus strand of QQUJ01000025.1, from coordinate 57,452 downwards.
TGCAGAGTTGCGGTGAGGAACCGTCCAAGCGCCTGAGGGTTCAGATTGCCGTTCAACTCATCGCGTGCCTGCGCACACCGCAGTGCCTGGGTAAAGGCGCCTTCAATGCGCGCTAGATTTTGGCGTGCCTTGGCAGCCATCGCGGGATCGTGAGGAGCCAGTTCGACGCAGGTGTTGGTCATCAGGCATCCGTAGCGGCTGTGGCCCGAACGGACCCGCTCGAGAAACGCCTCGAAGAAGTTGCGTATCTCACTGAGTCCCGCCGTTTCAGACTCCATGGCGACCAGGCGCGGCGCTACAACGTCTTGCCGGTAGCGATCCACGGCGGTTGCGAATAACCGTCTTTTGCCGCCGTAGGTGGCGTAGAGACTGCCGCGGTTGAGGCCCATCTCATCCAGAAGATCTTGAATCGAGGTGGCCGCATAACCTTTGCGCCAGAAGATGCCAACGGCGCGCTCCAGCGTCTGCTCGATATCGAAGTTCTTCGGTCTGGGCATAGGGGGAGAGTAGCTTATTGGAACGAAAGGTCAAATAAAAAATCTGCCCTGTGGAAACTACTGGTACACGCTATGCTTATATCAGACTATTGCATAAGTACCCTCTCCTAATAAATTTAAATAATCTTATAAAACAATGCGTAATAAACTATTCTTCAAGTTATCTATTGTCTTTTCAGCCCTCGTGATACTACTTGTCATTGCCGTTTACTCGCTACCCGCGGGGATCCGTTGGGGGGGTGAAAAGTGGCTGCGTGACCAGGGTATGGAGGCGGAAATCGATGACGTCGAACTCGATCTCAGCGAGGGTTGGGTGGTTGTTCGAGGAGCGAAGGGTAAGGCGCCTGACGGTGGTGGATTCGATCTGCGCAGTTTCCGAGTGACATGGCGTTGGAGTCCCATGTGGGACAAGCAGGTGCGAATTGCCGGGATCGAGGTCGACGGACTCGACATCGACGCGACACGCAATGCGCAGGGACAAATGAAGGTCGGCGGATTGATCATCCCTTCTGCGGACACCATGCCTCAGCCCCCCCCCACGACCCCACCCGCCGCACCCTCTCCCTGGCACTACGGGGTAGGCGGCATCAACGTTACAGATCTGCGGGTCTGCTATCAGGATGAGATTCTGGCACTGCATACCGAAGAGGCGGTGCGTGGTTTCGCCGATGTCTGCGCCCGTTGGGCGGAGCTGGCGTGGCATGGTGAGACCTCGGTGGGGCCGCAGCCTGCGGATGCCACGCTGCCGCTTCCCTGGCGGGTGACCGGCTCGTTGCGCTGGACGGGATTGGCGGTCACTTCAGCGGCTGGCGGTGAGCTGCGTTTCGGTTTCAAGGAATTCCTGGTCCAGCAGCTCAAGCTGCAGGGTGGTGAAACCATGACGGCAGAGCAGGTCGTCATCGAAGAACTCCGGCTCGCCGACCCTGTGCATGAACAACACCTGGCAGATTGGGTAACCCTCGAACGCCTGACACTCGACAGAGCGCAGATGGCGTCGCTCGAGAACCTGCAACTCGCATCGCTGCAGCTTCAGTCATTGGCGCTGCTGCAGACCCAGGGATCGCAAACCGGGCAGCAGATGCTGGGTATTGATAGATTGAATCTAACCGCGTTGCAGATCGAGCAACTGACCGGTGCACCAAACCTGTCGGTACAAAGCGTTGCGCTCGAAGGGGTCAGTGCACTCCGGCGCAAACCGCAGCAGGAGGGGACGCCCGCTCACATCGCCACGGTCAAATCGCTGGCCGTCGAAGCCCTGACCATGCCCGAACCTTCCTCGTTACGAATCGAAAGACTTCACCTGCAAACCCCTGCCATCTGGCTGGGTCGCGGTAGCCAGGGCAGCTGGGAGGTGATCGATTGGCTGGCGTTGCAGGAAAAGGCCGATGGTGCGCGTGAAGCACCGCCCAGCGAATCGCTCAAGTTACTGCTTGGCGAGCTCCGAATCGACGGCGAAGGAAAGATCACACTGGCGGATCACAAGGTTGAGCCGCGCTATCAGGAGACGATCAGCGATATCAGACTCAGCATGGACAATATCGATACCACGACACCCGGAAGCTCTTCTCCCGTCACGCTCGAAGCCGCCATCGGACGCTACGGCAAACTCGCGCTCGCCGGCGAGGTCAAACCCTTTGCCGTGCGGCCCGATTTGACACTTACCGGGACCGTGAGTGGGATCGATCTGGGTCCGGTGACCTCGTACGCGCGCGACGTTGTTCAGCACCACATACGCCAGGGCAGCCTCGATGTCGAACTGAACGTCAAGGTCGACAATGGAATGCTGGACAGTGAAGTGAAGGTGGAACTGCACAAACTGGAGCTGGAACCGCTCTCCGAGGAGGAGAAGGCGGGTGCTGCGGCACAGGAGCTGGGGATACCGCTGAACGCAGCGCTCTCCCTGTTGCGCGACAAGGATGATGCCATTCGCCTCAGTCTGCCGATCGCCGGGGATGTAGAGAGCCCCGATGTCTCGGTCAACAACATCCTGGGCAAGGTGATGGGAAAGGCGATCAAGAGCGCTATCCTGGCCTACTATTCGCCCTTCGGGCTGCTGAAACTGGCGGGCGCGGTCCTGGATCTTGCCACCGGGCTTGACTTCGAACCGGTAGCCTTCGCCCCGGGCGATGCGGCATTGCCCGGCGAAGCGCAAAAGTCGCTGGGTGATATCGGCAAGTTGTTGCAGGAGCGCCCGCAGGTGCGTCTCGCTTTATGCGGCGATGTGACACGCGCCGATTTTGATCAGCTCTACCCGCCACCGCCGCCACCGCCGCCGGCTCCGCCCGCGGCAAAGCCTGATACAGCAGCGCAAGCTACCCCGATGGAGGGGGGCGGACCGGTCCAATCCGCACCCGCCCCCGCCCCGGCAGCTTCAGTCGAACCTCGCACGCCCACCGCGGAGCAGGCAAAAACGCTGTGGGCGCTGGCGGCCAAACGAGCTGAGGCGGTCAAGGACAACCTGGTGGACAGAGGGGGGATCGAAGCCAAACGACTGATTATCTGCAATCCCGAGCAGACATTGAAAGAGATGCCGCCGGCGCTGGTCAGAATCTCTATTTGACCCGGTTTGCGCTTCAGGTCACCGGAACCAGGAAGGGCTGCACAACGGCAGCGACCGGTTCGGGATTGTCCATATGCAGGTGGTGACCGCCCGGTATCCGCTGAAAGATCAGATCGGGCACCAGCTTTTTACGCTCCTCGAGGTTCTGCAGGGGCGAATCGAGTCCCGACTCGCCCCAGATCAGCAGTGTCGGCGCGCTGATGCGGGGCAGAAACGCGCCGACCTGCTCCTCGGTGAGGTAAAGCGGCGAACGGTAGGTGAGCCGCGGATCGGTGCGCCAGGCTACGCGGTCGCCGATCCCATAGGTGCCGCGACCGGCCAGCATCATGGCGGCTTCGAAACCGAGATCGCCGGCTTTCTCGCGGGCGTGTGCAGCCTCTTCCACCGTCGGGTAACTCGGGGCCCGGCGACGCTCCTTGTAGAGGATATGGTTGGTCGCTTCGGACAACCGTTCCGGGCTCTCTTCGGCGCTGCCCGACCAGGGACCGAGACCCTCGATCAGAACGAGTCGCCGGATACGCTGCGGGGCGGTGCCGGCCACGATGGCAGAGATCCCGGCGCCCAGTGAGTGTGACAACAGCGAGAACCGGGGCCAATCGAGTGCGTCGGCAATCGCCAGCACGTCGGGAATCGAATCGATGAAGTGATAGGGGGTGCCCGGCGGGCGATGCTCGGATCGGCCATGCCCGGGCATATCCACGGCAATGAGGTTCATCCCTGTCAGCAGAGGGGCCAGGGCATCGAAACTGGCCGCATTGTCGAGCCAGCCATGAATGGCCATGACCGGCACCCCGTTGGGATCGCCCCATTGGCGGGCGGCAATGCGAAGGTAACGGGTCTGGATCTCGATATCGCGGGGCAAGGTCGGTGTCATGGAAGGGTGAATGCCGGGTCGCAGTGGTGTGAAGGTCGCTTATCGTAACCCAGCGACCCGGATGCACGTTAGAATCGCGCCCTGATCGTCCCAGTGAATCAGCAGCAAGCAAGCGAAATCCCATGAATCGACAGGACCGCAACACCGCCCAACTGATGCCCGGCCTTCGTGAACATCCGTTGCGACGCACGCTGACCGACGAGGTGCACGCGCGCCCTTACGAGATGATGCCGCCACCGGCACGCGGCTCGTTCATTGCGCTGCATTCGGGTGAAGCCGCCTCGCGGGACGATTGGACGGCCGTCGGCGATCTCTGTCAGCGCTACGGGGTGAGCGCGCCGCCCGAAGGGGCTTCCCACTACAGCGTGGACCTCGGCCCGTTTCGGCTGCGCTGGGAACGTCATACAGAGTTCTCGTCCTATGGATTTCTCAAGTACGGTGCATTTGCAGCGCCCTTTGCCGACCCCGTCATCGGCGAAGTACCCAGCGAGTGGCTCGCCAGTCTGCCCGGCGAGGCGCTGGTCGCCATCCATGTAGCGGTCGAAGATCGTCGCGGTGGACAGCGTGATCTTGCGGAACTGGCCCCCCTGTTCAGTGGCAATACCGTGGCGGGCAGTGTCGTTGCCGGGGGAGCCGCCAAAGCGTGGACAGACTATCGCCTGCATGCGGACGGTTTCAGTCGATTGCTGGTTGAAGATCTGGATCTGCGCGTGCGCCAGGTGGGGCGTCTGGTGCAACGTCTGGTGGAGATCGAGACCTATCGTACGCTGGCGCTGATGGCCTTCCCTGAGGCTCAACACTACGGGCAAGCGGTGACGCGCATCGATGAGCATCTGGCCGAACTCACGCAGCGGGTAACCGAGATCAATAATCTCGAGGATGAGCAGCGCCTTTTGCTGGAGCTCTCCCGCGCTGCGGCTGAGGTCGAGAGGATCGCCGCCACCACCGAATATCGATTCAGCGCTGCGCGGGCCTATTACGCGTTGGTCACGCGCCGCATCAGCGAGCTGCGCGAAGAGCGCGTACAAGGCATTCAGACCTTCAACGAATTCATGGAGCGCCGACTTGCGCCTGCGATGCGCACCTGCGAATCGGTCAGCGATCGACTGCGCGCGCTTTCCTATCGCGTCGGGCGAACCGGCAGTCTGTTGCGCGCGCGGGTCAATGTCGCTCTGGAGCAGCAGAATCGCGATCTGCTCGAGTCAATGAACAGGCGTGCACGTCAGCAGTTACGACTGCAGGAGACCGTGGAAGGACTGTCGGTAGTGGTGCTCAGCTACTATTCGGTGGGATTGGTCGGCTATCTGGCGAAGGCGGTCAAAGCGAGCGGTGCCCCCATCGATACGGATCTGGTGACGGGCCTCTCCATTCCCCTGGTGATCGCCGCGGTCTTTATCGGCGTGCGCAGCCTCAGGAGGAGGCTGATCAGGGAGGAAACGTTGTGAGTGAGGCCGATCGACGCTGGGTGACGGAGGCGATTCGCCGTATCGAGGCCGATTTCACGCGCTCGGCCGACACCCATCTCATTCGGCTCGATCTGCCGTCCACGCCGGATATACAACTCTACCTCAAGGACGAATCGGTACATCCAACGGGTAGCCTCAAACATCGCCTGGCGCGTTCGCTCTATCTCTACGGCTTGTGCAATGGCTGGATTCATCGTGGAACACCGGTCATCGAAGCATCGTCGGGCAGCACCGCGGTGTCGGAGGCCTATTTTGCGCGGCTGCTCGATCTGCGCTTCATCGCTGTCGTACCGGAAGGTACTTCAAGAGAAAAAATCGAACAGATCCAGTTCTACGGCGGCGAGTGCCATTTTGTGCAACCGGCAGAGATCTACAGCGAAGCAAGCCACCTCGCTGAGCAATTGGGCGGGCATTACATGGATCAGTTCACCTATGCCGAACGCGCCACCGATTGGCGCGGCAACAACAACATCACCGAATCGATCTTCAGTCAGATGGCGGCGGAGCCGCATCCGATGCCGCGTTGGATTGTCATGAGCGCGGGCACTGGCGGCACCTCGGCAACGATAGGCCGCTATCTGCGCTACCGCTGTCACGAGACACGCCTGTGCGTGGCCGATCCCGAGAACTCGGTCTTCTATGAACACTATCAGCACCCCGATCGCGATGTGCATATCACCACCACTTCGCGTATCGAAGGCATAGGGCGGCCGCGAGTCGAAGCGTCGTTCGTCGCGTCGGTGGTTGATCGCATGATCAAAGTGCCGGACGCAGCATCGCTGGCCACCATTCACGCGTTGCAGGGGCTGCTCAACCGGCGCTGCGGGGGCTCGACCGGCACCAACCTATACGCGGCTTTCCATATCATCGCCGGGATGCACCGCCAACGTCAGTCGGGCAGCGTGGTAACCTTGATCTGCGACAGTGGTGAACGTTATCGGGATACCTATTACGATACGCGTTGGCTGGAGAAAAACGGTTTCGATCTTCAACCATTCAAACAGCGATTGCAGCGGTTTTTCGCAACAGGGGCATTGGCAGACGGGGATGGGTGCCAGGTTGCGAGCCGCTGATCGTAGACCGGCACAGAATCCCTGCAACGGAATTACCCCCACGCCCGGTGCGGATTATGCGTTTTCACTGCCTGCTCAGGGGGTGGATATAACTAGAGTGATAGCCACTCGGTGGTATTCAACCGCGACAGTGTGCTTCCCATAGTGACCGCTGTGTCACCACAATACAGGAGATAGTGATTTGAAGACCAACCCCTACGCCCATAAAACCGGTGCCGTGCACGTCGATGGCCGCGAAGTGCTGACCGACTCCGAGGGTTATATCCAGGATATGAGTGAATGGAGCGAGGGATTTGCCGAAGCGCTGGCGGCGCAGGAAGGCGTGGAGCTCAGCGAACGTCACTGGGATGTCATTCGCTATATCCGTGATTACTATCAAAAACACGGTGTGCAGGCGCAGGTACGGGTGATGATCAAGCATTTTCAGGAGGCGTGGGGCCCGGAGTTCGGGACGAACCGCTACCTGCACGACATGTTTCCACTCGGTGGCCCACAGAAACAGGGCAATCGGCTGGCGGGCATACGCAAGACCAAGGGCGAGCACTGAGTTACGGTTGCTCCTCTCCGCCGTAGTCATTGATGGCCAAACCGGGTTAACCTTGGTCGCAGGAGTGGGTGGAGGGATCCGCCCCGATCCCGATGCGCCAATATCTCAGACACCCTACCGACATACCGCTGCACTTTCAGCTCACTGATCAGACAGCGAGCAGACAACAGCCGTTGCGCGATATCGGTCATGGCGGGCTCTGTTTCCATGCCCGCGAACCCCTGCCGCCCGGTACTGTATTGTCCATCACGATTGCGCTGCATGGGCCGCCCTTCCGAGCGGAGGGCACGGTGGTGTGGTGCCGTCCAGCTGACAGTGGTCATGACATCGGGGTGCGTTTTGCCGACGAAGAGACCGGCTTCGCGGTGCGCATGGTCGAGCAAGCCTGCCACATCGAGCACTACAAGCGCGAGGTGCTGGCCACGGAGGGGCGCCGGTTGAGCGGTGAACAGGCCGCCGCGGAATGGATCGAACGCTATGCAGAGGATTTTCCCACCTGAGTTCACGCTGGCCGGAAACGGCAACAGCCGTCCTGGCGATCAGGCGTACTCCCTCAACAGCGGCGCCTATCGATTGATCGTCGCGCTTTCACGTCCGGCTTGCATCACTCCCGGGTGCCTGGGGCGGCTGCGTCTGGCGCCTGGCCGGTACTGTTACCTGGGTAGTGCCCGGCGCGGACTGCACCAGCGGGTGGCACGCCACCTACGTGTCGCGAGCGGCCAGTCATGCGGAGGGCACTGGCATATCGATGCACTGTTAATGCATCGCCATGCACGCGTGGTCGCCGTTGATCTGGTGCCGCAAGGCGATGAGTGCGAACTTTCCCTCACGTTGGCGGCGGCACCTGGCACCAGCGTACCCATAGCCGGATTCGGAGCAACGGATTGCAGGTGCGGCTGTCCTGCGCACCTTTATCGATTATCGAGTGACATAGCCTCACCCTGATTCGGCCTCTATAATCAGCCGCTTTGCGGGTAGCGACAGGGGAGCATGCGGATGAGTCTCAAAGTGGAGGAAGTGCGTCAGATTGCAGCGAACGCCGATTGCCTCTTCACTCGCGACCAGGTCGAAGCTGCCCTCGATCGCATGGCCGCTGCCGTCACGCGCGATCTGCAGGACCGCGATCCGCTGGTGTTGTGCGTGATGTTGGGCGGATTACTGCCGGCCGCCAAGCTGATTGAGCGACTGCAGTTCCCCTTTCAGTATGACTATCTTCATGCAACGCGCTATCGTGGCGGAACGCGCGGTGGCGATCTCTACTGGATCACGCGTCCCAGCATGGCGGTCCGCGACCGCTGCATCCTGGTGGTGGACGACATTCTCGACGAAGGACTGACACTCAGAGCGATTGTCGATTATCTGCGCCAGGAGGGGGCCGCCGAGGTGCGCAGTGCCGCTTTAGTGATGAAAATGCACGATCGTAGGCCGGCCGACAGCACCGTTGACTATGCCGGGCTCGAAGTCCCCGATCGGTATGTGTTTGGTTACGGCATGGACTACAAGGGTTATCTTCGCAGTGCCGCAGGCATTTATGCCCTGCGCGAAAGCTAAAGGCGGGTATTTGCAATGGCGGAAATCGCGATAATTGGCGGTACGGGACTCACCTCGCTCAGCAATATCGAGCTGACGGGCAAAGAGGTGGTGAGCACCCCTTACGGGCCACCGTCCGCGGCGCTGCGCAGCGGCGTGCTGCAGGGACACGAGGTGGTGTTTCTGCCGCGTCACGGGTCGGGGCATACCATTCCGCCGCACAAGGTGAATTTCCGCGCCAATCTCTGGGCGTTGAAGCACATCGGCGTAAAGTGCATTATCGCGGTGGCGGCGGTTGGAGGTATCCGTTCGGACATGGCGCCCGGCCAGATTGTCTTCCCCAATCAGATTATCGATTACACCTGGGGTCGGCAGAGCACCTTTTTCGAAACCGACCTCTCCGAGGTGACCCATATCGACTTCACCTACCCCTACACCGAATCGCTACGCCGGGCGTTGATCGCCAGCGCACGGGAAGCAGGCATCAATGCCGTTGAGAACGGCACCTACGGCGCCACGCAGGGGCCACGGCTGGAGAGTGCTGCCGAAATCAACCGTCTGGAAGGTGATGGCTGCGACATCGTCGGCATGACCGGCATGCCGGAAGCCGCGCTTGCCCGCGAACTGAAGTTGGAGTACGCCACCTGTGCAGTGGTGGCCAACTGGGCGGCGGGACGCGCGCCGGGCACGATCACCATGGAAGAGATCGACCTCAACCTGAAATCGGGCATGGAGAAGGTGAAGAAATTGCTGGGCGCAGTGATTCCGATATTGTGAGCGAAAAGGCGCTTGTTACCACGAAGTGCACCAAGTACACGAAGTTAAAACTGCCTGTTTCAAGAGCAGACACCCATCTACGACAAATCGACCGGCGTTGTGCGGCCGGTGAACGCCACCGGAGCGGGTTGGGTTCGTAAGCTTTGTGTGGCTCGATGTTGAAAGGTGTATTCAGCGCAGTGGTTTTGCGGTTGCTTTTCCGGGGTTGGTAACCGGTAGCGGCAGCGGCGCGGGTTGCGCCACGGGAACAGCCGGTACGTTTTCCGCAGCCGGCAGTTCGTAGGCGGAAACCTTGGCCAACACACCGAAGTAGGGATGATCGATGTAGTGCAGTTCATCGCGACGCATGCGGCGCTGTTCGGTCAACCGATAGGGCTGGAAGAAGGTCTTGGTCAGACCCAGAAAATCGGCCATCAATCCCGAAACAAAAGGCTGTTGCGGCGTCTCCCGGGAAGTGCTGTCGCTGGTGAGCAGCGCGCCGCTACCCGCGGCATTGGGCGTCTGCATCATCTCCGGCAGCAGCGGCAGCTCTTTGCGGTAAACCAGATCCACATCCAGGTGCAGGAACCGTGCGACACGCAATCGGATGAATCCTTCTATACCGGCCTTGGGTTCGGGAGGCTGGAGTTCGATCGACGCGGCAACGGGTGCCAGAGGAATGGGTTGGGCAATGGCCGGGTCGGCCAATGCCGGTGCCTGGTGCGTATCGGTAGACTGAGCTTCCACCGCTTTTTCGGCGATATTTTTCTCCGGTGGCACCGCCAAAGGCGCATCGATCAGAACCGGCGGGAAGACGACCTGATTCTCTTCGACCGGCTGGCGCCAACCGGTATGCAGCAACGGTTTGTAGTGACCGGATCGGTGCAATTTCTCAACCGCGGAACCCAGCTCCAGTTCATCGGCAGTGAGGATCTGAAACGGCATCAATCCTGCGGCCGCTTCGGGGATGGGTTGTAGCGTCACTGCGTCTTGGAGGTCGGGCGTACCAGGATCGCGTGACCAATCTTCGCGGCTCACCTTACCCGCGGTTTCATTGAGAAACAGTACAATTTCGACCTGATACCAGCGCGGATCGGCCCCCTGGGCCAGGGCCGACAACGATGCCAGGCAGGTGATGAAGATCAGCGTGAGTCGTCGAGTCATAGGCATTTCGGTTCCGTGCCAACTACGCCGCGGCTTTCCGGGCCAAGGTGTCGAGCAATTCATCGATGACCTTCACACGGGCCGCTGGATCGGCCAGGTCCTGGTTGAAACGCAGCCGTTGCTGGGCGTCCATTTTATACACATCGGGCCGGGTTTGAATGAGCTGGATCACACGCTGCGGGTCGATATCGGGCTGCTCCACAAAACTGAAGCGCCCGCCGTTGGCGCTGGACTCGATCTTGGTGATGCCCAACTCCTGGGCCTTGAGCTTGAGGCGTGTGACCTCGAAGAGCCGTTTCAAGGGTTCGGGCAGGAGGCCGAAGCGGTCGATCATCTCGACCTGCAGTTCGCGCAATTCGTCCGCGTCTTCGGCGCTGGCGATGCGTTTGTAGAGCACCAGTCGGGTGTGCACGTCAGGCAGGTAGTCCTCGGGGATCAGCGCCGGCATACCAAGATCGACTTCCGCGCCGCGGTGCAGCGGTTGTTCCAACTCCGGCTGTCGGCCGGATTTGAGCGCCGTGACCGCACGCTCCAGCATCTCCATGTAGAGGGTGAAGCCCACCTCGTGCATCTGGCCGCTCTGTTCTTCACCGAGCAGTTCGCCGGCACCACGGATCTCCAGGTCGTGGCTGGCCAGCATGAAGCCCGCGCCCAGGTCTTCCAAAGATTCGATCGCCTCCAGTCGTTTGATGGCATCGGCGGTCAAGGAACGGAGCGGGGGCGTGACCAGATAGGCGTAGGCCCGGTGGTGCGAGCGGCCCACGCGCCCGCGCAACTGGTGCAGCTGGGCCAGGCCGAGACGGTCGGCGCGATCGATGACGATGGTGTTGGCGGTAGGGACATCGATGCCGCTCTCGATGATGGTGGTGCAGACCAGGATGTTGAAACGCCGGTGGTAGAAGTCGAGCATGATGCGCTCCAATTCGCTTTCGCGCATCTGGCCGTGAGCCACACGCAGTGTCGCCTGCGGTATGAGCTTCTCGACGCGCTGCGCAGTCTTGTCGATGCTCTCCACCCGGTTGTGGACGAAGTAGACCTGACCGCCGCGTTTGATCTCACGCAGACAGGCCTCCTGCAACAAGCCATCGTTCCACTCGCCGACGAAGGTCTTGATCGCGGTGCGGCGTGCCGGTGGGGTGCTGATCAGCGACAGATCGCGCAGTCCCGAGAGCGCCATGTTCAAAGTGCGTGGGATGGGAGTTGCGGTGAGCGTCAAGACGTGCACATCGGCGCGCAGGTTCTTAAAGACCTCTTTCTGGCGCACGCCGAAGCGGTGCTCCTCGTCGATGATGACCAACCCGAGGTTTTTGAATTTCACGCCTTTCTGCAGCAGCTTGTGGGTGCCGATCACGATATCCACTTTACCGGTGGCCAGCTCCTCCATCACTGCATCCTGCTGTTTCCTGGATTTGAAACGCGACAGCACCTCGATACGGATCGGCCAGTCGGCGAAGCGGTCATTGAAGTTGTTGTGATGCTGCTGGGCGAGAAGCGTGGTAGGCACCAGCACCGCCACCTGCCTGCCGGCGGTGGCCGCCATGAAGGCGGCGCGCAACGCCACCTCGGTCTTGCCGAATCCCACATCGCCGCACACCACCCGGTCCATGGGCAGATCCTTCTGCAGATCCTCGAGTACCGCGTCGATGGTGCTCTGCTGATCGGGCGTCTCCTCGAACGGGAAGGCGGCGGCGAACTGCGCGTACTCGTCGGTCGCGGGGTGCAGCGCATGGCCCTTGCTGGTGGCACGCCGGGCGTAGAGATCAAGCAGTTCGACGGCCACATCGCGCACCTGCTCCGCCGCTTTGCGCTTGGCCCTGGCCCATTGTTCGCTGCCGAGTCTGTGCAGCGGCGCGGATTCCGGCGCCGATCCAGTATAGCGGCTGATGAGATGCAGCGAGGCCACCGGCACGTAGAGTTTGTCGCCAGCCGCGTACTCGAGCTTCAGGAATTCTCCCTCCATGCCGCCGGCGGTGAGGCTTTCCAATCCCAGGTAGCGGCCGACGCCATGCTCCTCATGCACCACCGGGGCGCCGAGCTGCAATTCGGTGAGATTGCGGACGATGGCATCGGTATCGCGCTGTCTGTCGCGGCGGCGACGCGGCTGAGCGGCGCGCTCGCCGAAGATCTGCGACTCGGCAATCACCGCCAGGCGCGGGGACTCCAGCAACAGACCGCGTTCCAGCGGCGCTACGGTCAGGGCCACTGCTTCGGTGCTGGCGAGAAACTCGTGCCAGCCTTCCACCGACGCGGCGTTGATTCCCCAATCGCGCAGCATGTCACGCAACACCTCGCGGCGCCCGGGCGACTCGGCTGCAAACAGGGTGCGGCCTTCAAAGCCGGCGATGAAATCCTGCAGCATCCCGGCGGGACGCGCGGCACGCGGCTGCAGCGCCAACGCCGGTGGGGCGCTGGCGGCGAAGTTCACCGCCGCGGTATCGGTCGCCTCGAAGGACTGCTCGGCGACCCGCGGAAAGCGCTTGCAGTGATGACGCAGCTCATCGACCTCGACGAACAGCTGGCGAGGTGGCAGCAGCGGGCGCTCGATATCGTGACGGCGCTGCTCGTAGCGGGTCTCCAGTTCGCTCCAGAACGTCTGGGCATAGTCGAACAGCCCCTGCGGTCCCACCAGCAGGGTGTGAACGGGCAGATAGTCGAACAGACTGGCGGTCGTTTCGAAGAACAGCGGCAGGTAATACTCCAGCCCGCCGGGGGTGATGCCGTTGCTCACCTCGCGATAGATCTGACTGCGCTGCGGGTCGCCCTCGAAGGCACTGCGCCACGCCTGACGGAACTGGCGGATCGCCGCCTCGGTGAAGGGGAACTCGCGTGCCGGCAGCAGCTCTACCTTTGTCACCTTCTCCAGTGACCGCTGGGTCTCAGGATCGAAGGTGCGAATCGATTCCACTTCGTCGTCGAACAGATCGATGCGGTAGGGAAGTTCGGCACCCGTGGGGTAGAGGTCGAGCAGCGAGCCACGCACTGCGAAATCGCCGTGCTCCACCACCTGGGGTACGCAGTGATAGCCGCTCGCCTCCAGCCGGCTGCGCATCACGTCGATATCGAGGGTATCGCCTGCATCCAGGAGCAGGCTGGCACCTGCCAGGTAGCTCGGCGGGGCGAGGCGATGCAACAGGTTGTTGACCGAGACCACCAGTATGCCCCGCGCCAGCGTGGGCAAGCGGCTCAGCGTCCACAGGCGTCGCGAAACGATATCGGGATGTGGCGAGAAGACGTCGTAGGGCAGTGTCTCCCAGTCCGGGAAGGCGAGAATCGGAAGATCGTCGACAAAGACACGCAGTTCCGCCTCCAGCCGATCGACGCTCGCCGCGTCATCGACCAGCGCCAGCACCAGGCCGTCGTGGCGTTGTGCGGCGGTGGCGATCACGAGTGCCGAACTGGCACCCGGCAGCCGGCCCCAGGTCAGGCGTTGACCGGGTTTGCTGGGGAGGCGGGGTTCGAAGACCGAGATATATGCGGAGTTGGACATCGGGCTCAAAGGCGAAAAGCGGTTACCACTAAGTACACAAAGTTCACGAAGTTAAAACACAACAAAATTTCAATACCAAAAAGGGAGGGCGAAATTTCAGTCTTTACTCCGGCTGAATGCCGCCAGTGGCAGCGGAACTCACTTCGTGTACTTTGTGGTTAAAAAGTGATTGTCAAACAATCCCATCAAACGGCTGCACCTCGACGATATCCCCCGGCTGTGCGCCTTCGCTGTCGCGCGGCAGGATGATAAAGCAGTTGCCGCGGCTCATGGAACTGAGGATACCCGATCCCTGTTCGCCGGTGGTGCGCACCACCGGCTGGCCGCTGGCGTCGCGTTCAAGGATGCCGCGCTGGAATTCGGTGCGGCCTTTGCCTTTCCTCAGACTATCCACCAGCGGCAGACGGAAGGTCGGGGTAAAGGTCTCGCGGCAGCCCATCATGCTTTTCATGGCGGGAAGCGCGAACTGGTAGAAGGTGACCATGACCGATACCGGATTGCCGGGCAATCCGAAGAAAACCGCACCGTCGACGAAACCGAAGGCCAGCGGTTTGCCGGGCTTCATGGCAATCTTCCAGAAATCCACCTTGCCCAGTTCGTCGAGCGTCTCCTTGACGAAATCGGCTTCGCCCACCGAGACACCACCTGAAGTTATCACCACGTCGGCGATGGCAGCGGCATCCTTGAACGCCTGACGCGTGGCATCGCGGTCGTCGCGGATTACGCCCATATCGATCATTTCGACGCCGAGGCGCTTTAACATTCCGTAAATCGTGTAGCGGTTGGAGTCGTAGATCTCGCCTTTGCCCAGAGGCTCGCCGATGGAGCGCAACTCATCGCCGGTGGAGAAGAAGGCGACGCGCAGGCGCCGGCGCACGTTGACCTCGGGAACGCCCACCGAGGCGAGCACGCCGATGTCGGCGGGGCGTATCCAATGACCCGCCTCCAGTACCAGGCCGCCCTGGGCGAGATCCTCACCGGCGTGACGCACGTTCTCGCCCGCTTTATGGCGCGCCAGAAGACGAATGGTATCGTCGTCGCGCTCTACGGCCTCCTGCATCAGCACGGTGTCGGTTCCATCCGGCATGGCCGCACCGGTGAAGATACGCGCGCACTCGCCACGGCCTACCGTGCCGGTATAGGGGCGACCGGCCCACGAGGTGCCGATCACCTTCAGTTTTGCCTCGCCCTCACCGGGCAGATCGGCCGAGTTGACCGCGTAGCCGTCCATCGCCGAGTTGGTGTGGGAGGGGACATCCACCGCCGAGTGCACATCCACCGCCAGCACCCGCCCCAGCGCCTCGCGGATCGCGACGCGCTCGATGCCCGATACCAGCGGCACGGCACTCTGAATGCGCTCGAGCGCCTGATCGACGGTCAATGTGCCTTTGGGCATATCGTCACAGCAGTTGGCGGCGTGGGCGTGCGTTTCGCTCATGGTCTTCCTCGTGTGCGGATTATTTCTGCAAGGCGCAATAGCTTACCGCATTCATGGGGCAAATGCGGCTCTTGCACGAAACACGGCCAGGTGTGATGTCAGAGTACTGAGACGCTATATTGATCCCTGCTGGTGGCGTAGTATCTGAAACGCGCCGGGCTTTCGTGTTATTCGTTGAATAGTAGCCGGCGTAGCGCACCTTCTCGCGGTACCGTTGGTATGAAGATACTTTCCGATGGATGAAAACGAACTCAGAAAGACTTACCTGGATCTCCAGGATATACCCTGCTCATTTGAGAAGATCATCCTCTCGGGTCGGTGCGGGTGTGGAAACGCGCAGAAATTCAACCTGGCGGAGAGAGAGGGGATCTCATGCGCTTCGCAATCCGCGCAGTTGAGCTGCAGCGAATTCTTGAGATTGGTTCATGAACACGCCCGGTTTGCGCTGCATCTCACGCACATCACAGGTCCGTTGCCGCATGCCAAGGAGATCAAGGTCCAGGGGGGCGGCTTGATGGGCTTGCGGCAGACGCTGGACCCGGATTCGGAGAGTAAGTCGGTGGACGATATCTACGCGCTGATAACGGACGCGAAAAACCGATTCGGGGCGCTTGCCGAGATCCCGATGGAAGAAGTCATTCGATCCATATCTCACTATCAGGGACGATCGGTGCGCCCTGCACCCTGACTGGCGTGAAGTAGCGCCCGTGCTCCCGACGCTGCGGAGTAATTAAAGCGAATGACCATCGCAAGAGCACGTGAACCGATTCGCGTGCGGGTCGAATTCGGCAGCGGGTGCAACCGCGATGCGGCGCGACTGATACTGCGCGAGATTCAACTCGAGCATGGCCCGTCGGCGGTCAACGGTTTGATCCACGAATTGGATCTGGAGATGCATTTCGGTCTTAAACCAGGGACCGATTTCGACGGTGTCGCTTGATCAGCGAATGCGAAACGCCGCGTGGCAGGCATTGCAGCGGGCGGTGATCTCCGCCAGCGCGCCATACACCTTCTGCTGTGCCGCATAGCTGTGCTCAACTCCGGCGTCTTGCGCCACCACCGCAAAGCGACTCGCTGCCTTGTGAAGATCAGTCCCGATGGTACGCATCTGTTCCGGCATGAACGGCGCCATATGTGAAGCACCGTGGAGCTGCAGTGATGAAAGTCCGATCCTGTTTTCCGCTATCTGGCCTGCCTGATCCATGTCCCCTGCCGCGAGCATCAGCAGTACTTCATTGAGAGCCAGCAGGTGGTCACGCATATTACCCAGCATGTGTTCCTGCATCATGGGAGGCAACTCCACCATCTGGCGTTGATCTCCCGCGGCGGCAACCGTTTCGCCGGCGACAGTGAACCACGCCACTACCATCGCGATTTGGATTTTGCGCACTGAGCACCTCCACGACCTCAGCCCTGAACGAGTGCGATACTAACCGTGGCCGCTCCCGCTTGCCTATGATCAGGATCATCGGACGCCTGCAGTACGGGGAATGAGGATCAGGGCATGGAGGCAGTGACGGATCCTGCAGTTTCCACATAGCTGCATATGAAATCGGCTATCTGTTGCGGACTGTTGATGTCCAGCAACGGCAGGTCCGTTGCTGTCGATAGCTCGGCGTCGCAGGCTATCGCGATGATGGTGTCGTCTTTGGGAAAAATCAGCGGCTTATTGACGCTCGGTCGATGCAGTTCGATTTTGGGAAAGCGGCCCTGTTTGAAGCCTTCCACGAGAATCAGATCGATGCGCTCCTGATCCAGCTTGCGCACCAGTTCATCGAGCTGTGGCTCATCCTGGCCTGGGGTATCCACCATCAATGCCCACATACGATTGGAGGCCACCAAAACCTGATCGGCGCCGGATTTGCGCAACTCATAGCTGTCCTTGCCGGGTGTGTCGATTTCCAGTTTGTGGTGAGCGTGCTTGATCATCCCAACCCTTATACCGCGCTGGCCGAGAAGGGGAATAACCTGACGCAACAGGGTTGTTTTGCCCGTTCCGCTGTAAGCGGCGATGCCGAGTATGGGTTTCGTCAACAAACCTGTGGTCCTCTGGTGTAAAGATGGTGTGGGTGCGTTTGCGCACCGGCGTTGCCGCTATCCAAGCCGCATCTCCAGGGCTTCGCGATCCTCGGGACGATTGACGTTCAAGAACATCTCCGCGCGATCGGAAAAATCGACCTCAACCATGCGATGCCGCGAATACCAGCGGTCGATCTTGCGTTCGCCGGATTCGAGAAATCCGATCAGATCCTGGCGTAAAGAGGTGAGCAGCAGGGCGAACACCGGTTGCAACCGCTCGCCGTCGTGGGCGACGGCAATTTCTGCCCTATTCTCTACCAAAGCCTGGCGCATGCGACTCGCATAGTCTTTCGCGACCAGCGGGGAATCGCAAGGTGCGGTCAGAAGCAGCCCTGCGGGGGCGACGTTCATGGCGCTGGTCATACCTGCCAGGGGTCCGAAGTAGTTGCCTATGTCATCACTGACCACCGGAACGCCATAGGCCGCGTAGACCTCCTGATTGCGGTTGGCACTGATGATCAAACTGTCCACCTGGTCGCGCAGCGCATCCAGGACGTACTCGATCATGGGACGTCCGGCCAGCAGGATCAGCCCCTTGTCTTGCCCCCCCATACGTCGTCCCATGCCGCCGGCGAGCGCCACACCCGTCAGGGAGAGTCTATTATTAGAATCAGTGTTCATCGTTCTTCCAGATCTGCAATGGTGATTTCGTGTTAACGATTCAACGAACCTCTTTTCTCAGATCGGCACGGTGATGGCAAATCCTATGCCACGGGAAAAGCGGGTACTTCATTACACCTTGGATTTAATGGGGATTACGTAGTGAACCGCAGTTATGGGGTAATGCCTGATCGGTTGTCATTGGTTCATTATGACGCAGTAGAGTGATTCATGTTCATTGTGAATCGCTTGCGGGTCAGTTGAAGGGACAGAATTGGGCCATTTGGAACCATTTCGAGGGATCTGAGGTATGGCAGCACCGTTAGCGTCGGATGCGCAACAAGCCGCGCCAGACGTAGAAAATGCAAACCGTCACGAAGCGCGCGGTCTGGCCGCGATTCTGATCGTCGATGACGAAGCGGGGATGCGCAACCTGCTGCAGCGCGCACTCGCCAACGCCTGCGAGCGGGTCGAAGCGGTTGAGCGCACGCGAGAGGCCGAGGTGCTGCTCGCCGAGGCCGATTTCGATCTGATGATCGTCGATATAGGCCGCTCCGGTTGCGACGGACTCAAATGGCTGCACCATCTGCGCGAGCAGGGCAATCGTGCCGACGTCATTTTCATCACGGCCTACGCGGAGGTGGAGACAGCCATCGATGCACTGCGGGCAGGGGCGTCGGATTTCATTATCAAGCCCTTCCGGCTCGAGCAGATGCTGGCATCGGTCCATCGATGCCTGGATCAACGCCGTATGGCGCGCGAGAATTTTGTACTGCGCCGTCAGATAGCCGGCATGTACGACATGGGCGGTATGGTGGGGCACGGCCCGGCGATCCAGCGGGTCTGTGAGATCATCCAACGTGTGGCACCAACACCTTCGACGCTGCATATCGCCGGTGAATCGGGCACCGGTAAGGAGCTGGCTGCGCGCTCGGTGCATGAGTTCAGCGGTCGCGACGGCCCCTTCGTGCCCATCAACTGCGGGGCGATTTCCCCCGAATTGCTGGAGAGCGAACTTTTCGGCCACGTCAAGGGGGCCTTTACCGGCGCGCATACATCACGCGAAGGACTCTTTACCTACGCCAATGGCGGCACCCTGTTTCTCGACGAAATCAGCGAAATGCCGCTGCCCATGCAGCCCAAGCTGTTGCGGGTGCTGGAGGAGCGCACCGTACGGCCGATCGGGAGTGAGCGCGAGACGCCGGTTGATGTGCGCGTCATTGCCGCCACCAACAAGCACATCGAGAAGGAGGTGGAGCTCGGTAATTTCCGCGAGGATCTCTTCTATCGCCTCAATGTCCTCACCATCACCATGCCGCCGCTGCGCGAACGCATCGAGGATATCCCCGAACTCGCCTTCTTTTTCTCGGAACGGATGGCTGCGGAACTGGGCGTTCCGGCACTGGCTTTCGATCATGCCGATATCCAGCAGTTGCAGACCTACGGTTGGCCGGGCAACGTGCGTGAGTTGAAAAACCTTATCGAGCGTTGCCTGCTGCTGGGGGCGCATCCCAGCGAGTGTTGGCAGGAACGCGGCAATGGCGACAAGCAACCGGTAGGCCGCATCGGCTATCCCTCCGAGTGGTCTCTGGAAGAGGTCGAGAAACGCCATATACTGCAGGTGCTGGAGAGCGCGGGGGGCAACAAATCGGAAGCCGCCCGGCGCCTGGGCATCGGGCGCAAGACCCTGGAAAGAAAACTCCACCAGTGGAATGAGATGTAGAATCCCCTGTCCGCGTTAGGGGAAAGCAGTATGCGCTGGGCGTTCCGGCAAGCCCTCACCAGCCCGGTGCGGTACAAACTGCTGACGCTCACCTTTTGGTCTGGTTGTTGGATGCCACCGACTTTCAGAATGAAGAGGCTCTGCTGCCGGCGAACATCGCCTGAACGCCGTCAGCTTTTTCAGCCAATGGCTGATTCGCGATGGGCTACATTTGATGAAACAGCGGAATAAGTTGGAACCTTTTGGCGTTTTACCATTTGTCCCTTCCGTTAAGGAGAACCCAACCATGAAACACCCCGTCCCCCAGCGAATCCCTTCCATTTCAGCGATGTTGCTGTGTCTTCTTGTCGGCCAGGCCATCGCCGACGAAGAAGGCACCATCAAGTACCGGCAAGGCATCATGAAAGCCCAGGCCGGCTATATGGGCGCGATGGGCATGGTGGTGCAGGGGCGCGCCGATTTTGCCGGCAACATGGCGGATCATGCCCAGGGACTGCTTACGCTCACCAAGATCGTCCCGGCACTGTTTCCCGAGGGGTCCGACTTCGGAGAGACGGATGCTCTGGACAAGATCTGGAGCAACAAGGATGACTTTAAATCCAAAGTCGCCGCTGCGGAGGAAGCGGCATCGGGATTGGTAGCAGCGACCCAGTCGGGTGATCCGGGCAGGATCGGGCAAGCCTATAAGGCGGTCGGGCAAAGCTGCAAGGGGTGTCACGAGGAGTACCGGCGCAAGAAAAACTGATTACCACGCCATGCTTTGCGACCAGCGTTTGATTCAACTAGGCGCTGCCATGGGCTTGGTGTGCGCGATGGTTCTGGCGCCTGCGTTCGGCGCCTCCGGCAGTCTGGAACGCGGTCGCTATCTGCTGGCCGCCGCGGGTTGTACAGCCTGTCATACTGAACCGGAGGGCGGCGAATACCTGGCTGGAGGACGTGCCCTGAACACGCCTTTCGGTGTCTTCTATGCCCCCAACATCACCCCGCATCCGGAACATGGATTAGGTCGGTGGTCGGAAGCAACCTTCGTCTCGGCGCTGCGTGAGGGGACCGGGCCCAACGGGCACTATTTCCCCGTGTTCCCTTACACCAGCTATACGCGGATGCGCATCGAGGATGCACGTGATTTGTGGACCTACCTGCAATCGGTCCCCGCGATTTCCCAACCCAACCGGCCTCATGAACTGCCCTGGTACCTGGTGCGTTCTGTAGCAGCGCGGGTGTGGAAATGGTCGTTTTTTGACCGTTCCGACTTCGAGCCTGATTCCACCCGATCTGAAGAGTGGAATCGCGGTGCCTATCTGGTGCGGGCGCTAAGCCATTGTGGTGAATGCCATACACCACGAACGCCGTGGGGTAGCGTCAGAGAATCCCTGGAATTGTCGGGTAACCCGATCGGCCCGGAGGGCGATCCGGTACCCAACCTGACGCCGGAACGCACGACCGGCCTCGGGAAGTGGGGCACACGCGATATCGTTTGGTACCTGGAGACCGGTGGAACGCCGGATGGTGATTACGCAGGCAGCCTGATGGCCGAGGTGATCGATCACGGCACCAGCCGGCTGACCTCCGAGGACCGTCAGGCGATCGCCACTTACCTGAAATCGTTGCCCCCGATAGTCAATCCCGAGTTAAAACGCGACAGGTAACGCGCTACAGAAGGGAATTTCGTTTCTCCGGGGGCTGTGGTGACCAATTAATATCCATGGCACTCATAATGAAAATTTATTTAACCTTTCACGCCTAAATAATGTATATATTTCAAAAACCATAGTAACTTATAAGTAAATCTAGTGTTTTGATCCCCGGTAGTCGTCAATTCGCGGTCGCAGCCGTGCGCCCGCGAGCGTTTTTCGCTGATAAATGAGGGGATGAGTATGCAAAAAGCAAACTGTTGGGATTTTAAAGGGTGTGGCCGCGAGCCGGGCGGAATCAAGTCGGCGGAGTTGGTGTCTGCGCGGCATCCGTTGACACGCATGCTAACGGCCTCAACAGCGGCAAAAATGGCGGCCGTATCTGTTGGGCCGTCACCGGGACACTGTGCGGCGGCAAGGTACAGGGCTCGTTCGCGGAAAAGCGCCTCTCCTGCATGACCTGCGAGGTGTTCGCACAGATCAAGGAAGAGGAGGGACTGGCGAATTTCAAACTCATGGTTCCTGGCCAGATGTACATCCCACAACCCGAGGGGGAAAAACTTGAGGAGCTGCAAGAGGCCGCCAACGATCAGGAAACGGTGACCGACCTGGAGCAGCTACCGGACGATGAGCGCCTGGCACGACTCCTTGCCCGTGCCTATTGGCGCGGTGTGACTGACGCGTACACGGCGGTCAACGGACCTTCGAAAAAGGATCAGAGGAAGTGGCTGATCGATCAGACCGAAAAGTGGTGGCCGAAATACCTGAAAAAGGCCAAGGAATACCTGGAACGCATCGACGTTTGAATCCCGGGATAGCGGGTAACGACCGAGTTGCCCGCTGATTCTCTGGTCTCTGGCGCGCGCATGTCTCTCCCTTTACACACCCTCTTTTCTGCTCCATGATGCCCCTCTGCTCGTTCTATCTCCAATGGGATAAACAATAGAAATTCCGCAACAGCGCAGGGCGCTGCGAGGGACACTCAAGATGGGCCAGGAGGAGTTTTGAGATGGGTATTCGTAACTTCCGACATTTCCTGACTGGCGCAGGCTTCGTGCTGATGGCTGTGGTTGCATCCGGAGCGGGGGCCTGGACCAAAGATATCGACAAGCTGAAAGACATCAACACGCTCTGTAAATTCGAACCCGAGGCCCAGTGTTCGTGGGCGATTCGTATCGGCGCTAAGGCAGCGGGCGTGGATATGCACGATTCATCGATGGCCTCGATGCGACTCGACAACGCCGATCTGCAGGGCGCCGATCTATCGGGCTCGATTCTCCAACTCTCCAGTCTGGAGGGCGCCAACCTGATGCTGGCCAATCTGGAGAAGGCTCACATGCACGGCACCAATCTGCGCGGTGCCAACCTGATGCTGGCGAACCTGGTGGGTGTCAATCTGCTGGATGCGGATTTGACGGGGGCCAATCTGCGTGGGGCCAATCTCCTAGGGGCGATCATCATCAAAGCGCGCTTTGATAATGCGACCTGGACCGACGGTCGTATCTGCGCAGCCGAATCGATCGGAGAGTGCAGGTAGCGCACTGCGGAGAGCGCCAGCGCCGCCTGCAGGTAACGGAGCGGGTAGACAACACCGGTGGGTTCAGTTCTGAGCAGGCGCGCTATTCTCCCCGCGTGGGAGAATCATCTTATCGGCCATACCCAGATAAAAAGTCAGTCGCTCCAACCAGTGCTCGCGCTGCCGAGGGCTCAGGCTGCCATCGAACTCCAGCAGCAGACGCGGCGCATCGTTCAGCATCTCCTGCCTGGATTTCGCGAGAGACGGGGTCAACCCCTGACGCTCCACCGTCCATTCGAGTAAAAACTTCTCAATTTGCGCGGCGCCGGAGTGTCGGCGGAGCAAGCCAAGCAGTCTCTGCTGTTGTGCGATGCGGTACTCCAACCACTCCTCGGCAGTGCTTGGATAGCGCAGCAATTGCAGCTCCAACCAATTGGTTTGGGCGTCGCTCAGATCACCCACCCAGCGTTCTGCCTGTTTGACGAACCACCGCAGGCGCTTTTCCTGACGCGCCTCAAGACTGTCGTTGAGAAGATCCTCGCGGTACTCCTCGTTGTTCTCTTTAAAGGCCGCTTCGAGTTCGGCCAATTGTGATGTGGAGAGTGAGGAATAGAGCTCTGCCGATGCGGGAAGCAATCCCGCGATCACGCTCTTCAGGCCATGTCGTATCGCCTGGATCACCGCCTCGGCTTCCTGTGCCGTCAACCCGTCGGCCAGTTGTCGATGTATCGCGTCGAGTTGCTCGCGCATTCCGGGTACCTGTTCGGTGCGATGCCACACCAACCATGCCGCCAATCGGTCGCGCAGCAGTTGTGATTGTTCATTGCCGAGGTCGAGATGTTTTTCGGCGTAACCGGCGATCAGGTTGTCGGCATTCTGATAGGCGATGCGCGTGGCGCTGCAGGCGCTCAACATCAAACCGGCGACAAGGATCAGGATCAGGCCGCGATAGTGTGCTGCGTAAGTCGTGTGCTGCATGGGATATCCCGCCGTTTCTAGCAAGCGTAGACCAACTGTCGGCCGTGGTTGTGTGGTGCGTTAGCGATCCGGATGCGGTTGTCTTTGCAGACTGTACGGTCCAAGATCCAGAGGGGGATGATGGTCGGTGACGAGCGCGGCCAGAAGTGCGCCTGCCCCGGAGGACATCGTCCAGCCGAGATGCCCGTAACCGGTCGCCAGGTAGAGTCCCGCGACAGGGGTCGCGCCGATGACGGGGACACCATCGGTGCTCATGGGTCGCAGCCCTGCCCATTCGGTGATCGTGTCCTGATGACGATGCGCAGGATAGGTGGGAAAAACCTGCCCTACGAAACGCTGTAGATTGGCGATACGTTCCGGACGAATGCGGTTGTCCCAACCGGCCAACTCAGCCGTTCCGGCAACGCGCAGTTTGTCGCCCAGCGGCGTAGCCGCGAGATGCAGCGTCTCGTCGATGAGCGGCATTTGTGGCCGGGGATGCCAGTCGCCCAGCGGCAGCGTGATCGAATACCCTTTTACGGGGCGCACCGGTAGCTTGATACCGAGCGGTTTCACCAGCAGGGGGCTGTAGCTACCTGCTGCCACGACACAGGCATCGGCTTCCAGTCGGCCAGCGGAGGTCAGCAGCGCCTGAAACCTGCCCCGCTCTGTGACGATATCGCTGACGGTTTCGCCGAAGCGAAACACGACACCCCGTTCACCGGCCCGTGTCGCCAGCGCTTCACAAAATAGTCGCGCATCGCCTGATTCGTCTGCAGGAAAGTGCAGACCACCCACCAGTGCGTTGCGGATGGGCGCGAGACTGGGCTCCAGTTCGATGACGGCGTCGCCTTTGAGGGCGCGGTAATCCACGCCATGCTCGTGCAGAACTTCGGCCAGCTGAACGAACTCATCCAGCGTCTTGCGATCACGGAAGAACTTGAGGGTTCCCGCGGTGAGACTGTCGTACTCGATACCGAGCTCGGCGCGCAGTTCCCGCAGTATGTCTAGGCTGTAGTTGGCGAGACGCAGATTCTTGAGTGTGTTCTCCCGATGACGTTCGGGCGATGAGTTGCGCAGAAACTGCAGTCCCCAAACCGCCATTGCCGGCAGTGCCGCGGGACGCAACAGCATCGGAGACTCCTCACGCCCGATCCACTTGAGCAGCTTCAACAGCATCCCCGGATGGTTCCAGGGGTCGGCCATGCTGGGGGTCAGCATGCCGGCGTTGGCGTGGCTGGTCTCCATCGCAGCACCGTCACATCGATCCACGACGGTAACTTCCGCACCGTACTGGCGCAGAAACCAGGCGCTGGCGACGCCGGCCAGACCGCTGCCAATGACAAGGACTTTCATACGATTTCCTGGATGCGTGCCCGATGCGCGGGGCACGGAGAATTCCCGAAGCACTCGATGCTATGATCCTCAGCCTTTCAGGGCAAGCCGGGATGAGTATCTGCCAATGAAATCGGATGTGGTCATCGTCGGGGGTGGGGTGATCGGCAGCGCCGTTGCCTATTTTCTCGCCGCCAATCCAGATTTCGCAGGGCGGGTAACGGTGATGGAACGTGATCCCACTTACCAGGACGGGTCGACCGCACGGTCTGCCGGGTCGATACGTCAGCAGTTCTCGACCCCGGAAAACATCGCGATCTCCCAGTTTGGGATCACCTTCCTCAAGCACCTTGCGGAACACCTGGCGGTGAACGGCGAGTGCCCCGACGTACAGTTCAAGGAGGGG
Source organism: Pseudomonadota bacterium (assembly GCA_008501635.1). Lineage (NCBI taxonomy): Bacteria > Pseudomonadati > Pseudomonadota > Pseudomonadota bacterium. Next base: position 31,810 of record QQUJ01000025.1, on the reverse strand, counting down.
GGCTATCTGTTTCTGGCGACGGCCGCAGGGTTGGAAGCACTCGATAACAATGTGGCAATTCAACACGCGATGGGCGTCAAAGTCCTGCGACTCGATCGCACCCAGCTGGCGCGACGTTTCCCCTGGCTCAATGTCGATGACCTGGCTGCGGGGTCGCTCGGCGTGGTCGATGAGGGATGGTTCGATCCTTACGCGCTGTTGCAGGCGTTTCGCCGCAAGGCCATCGCGTTGGGAGTTCACTACCGTAAACAGGAAGTGGTCGGGCTACAACGGGTGGGGCGGCGCATCGAAGCGGTCGAACTCGCCGGTGGTGAACGCATACACTGCGGGCACGTCGTCAATGCGGCTGGTCCCCGCGCCCGTCAGGTGGCGCACATGGCGGGAGTCGTGTTGCCGGTACATCCCCGCAAGCGTTATGTCTTTGTCTTCGATTGCCGCACCCCATTGGCAGGGTGCCCGCTGGTCGTCGATCCCAGCTGCTGTTACTTCCGTCCCGAAGGAACGCAGTTCATCAGCGGGATATCCCCGCCGGCTCAGAACGATCCCGATTGTCTCGATCTCGAGGTGGATCTCGACTTCTTTGACGAACACCTGTGGCCAAAACTGGCCCATCGCGTTCCCGGTTTCGAGGCGATCAAGCGCACCGGTGCCTGGGCTGGGCATTACGCCTACAACGTCTTCGATCAGAACGCGATCCTGGGCCCGCATCCCGACGTGGAAAACCTGCTCTTCGCCAATGGATTCAGCGGTCATGGCCTGCAGCAGGCACCGGCAGTGGGACGGGGGATCAGCGAACTGCTGATCTACGGGGAGTATCGCCATCTCGATCTGCGTCGTCTGGGGTTCCAGCGGTTTCTGCGTGACGAACCGATCCGCGAGATTAAAGTGGTTTAGATCGTTCGTAGGCCAGGATGGCCGCCGCCAGGTCTTCCAATGCAGTACCGACCGACTTGAACAGGGTGATCGCGGCTTCATCGCCGCGGCCCGGATGATGGCCGCAGCAGAGATCGAACAGATCCGCGCGCACGGCATCGCGGGAAATCGCACCTGACCGCAGCGGCTGCACCAGATCACCCGCCTCGCCGAGCGCCCCTTCGCGGGTATCGACAAAGATCTGCGCCACCCGTAGGCACTCATCGTCGGCCTCGCGCATGTCGGGCCGAAAACCGCCCACCAGATCGAGATGGGTGCCGGGTTTCAGCCATTTGCCCTGGATCAGCGGTGTGCCGGCCAACGTTGCGGTGGAGATGATGTCAGCATCCTGGCATGCCGCGGCAAGATCCTGCGTGGCCGTGGCGGTGAGACCGAGAGCGGCAGCCTGACGCGCGACCTCGATGGCTTTGTCGTGCGAGCGCCCCCAGACGGTCACCTGTTCGATCGGCCGCACCGCGCTGTGGGCGGCGATGAGATTGAGGCTGAGTCGGCCGGTTCCGACCATAACCAGTCGGGTGGCCTCGGCGCGCGCGAGAAACCCCGATGCCAGTGCCGACGCGGCTGCGGTGCGGCGCGCGGTCAGTTCACTGCCGTCCATGAGCGTTAACGGTTCGCCGGTCGCGCCGTCGCAGAGTTGGTAGGTACCGTGGACCGCGGGCAGGCCGCGGGCGCTGTTGTCCGGAAAGACGGTTACGGTCTTCACGCCCAGATAGCGCCCGGAGTGCCAGGCGGGCATCAACAGCAGTGTCGCATCCGCTGCATCCGGCACCGAAACGGTGTGGTGGTGGCGTTGGGGAACGGTGTAGTGGGCGCGAAAGCCGTCGCGCAGCGCCTCGATGAGGTCCGTCCACGGTAGCAGCCGGCAGAGTTGTTCGGCGTCGAGATGGCGCATCGCGGGTTTGTCGTCGGGTAATTGAGCTAATGCTACCCTTTGTCGGGCGATTCGCCACCACGGGCAATTCGCAGCGTTGCGGTCATACCTGTCCGCTGCGTCAAGTGCCACCGACCAAGAAAGGCTTGCCGATGGACCCGTCGATCGATTTCTACTACACCCCCGTTTCGCCGTGGAGTTTCATCGGTCTGGAGCGGCTGCTCAAGATCGCGCAACGCCACGGGGCGACGGTGCGTTTCAAACCGGTCGAACTGCCGCGCATCTTTGCCACCACAGGCTACCAGCCGATTGCTCAACGGCCTCCGGCCTTGCTCGCCAACCGTATGCAGGAGTTGCGACGTTGGCGCGCCTTTCTGGGTCTGACGATGAACCTGGAGCCCAGGTATTTCCCGGTGCCCGACAGATTCGCCTGTCTGACTATCGTCGCCGCTCAGGAACAGGGGCACGAAGTGGCAGACTTCACGGCTGCTTTGATGCGGGGCTGTTGGGTGGAGGAGCGCGACGTCTCCAATCCCGACACCGTTGCCGAGATCGCCAATGAGGTCGGATTGGACGGGGCGGCATTGGTTGCGGCAAGCGACTCGGAGGCTGCACAGAAGCGTCTGGCCGCCAACACCGATGAGGCCATCGGCCACTCGGCCATCGGCGTTCCGACCTATGTCGTGGGCAGCGACGTTCTCTTTGGCCAGGATCGGCTGGAGTTTCTGGATCGGCTGCTGGGCGTCCAGGCGCCTCCTTCCGCCTATCTCATAGGACAGATAAAGATCAAGGACCCTGAGCTGTGGCAACGTTATGTAACGGGTGTCGCCGCATCGTTGTCTCCCTTTGGCGCCGAGCTTGTGTTCCGGGGGCAGTGCCAAAACGTGTTGGCCGGTGAAACCAAACTCGATCAGGCCGTCGTGATTCGTTTTCGCGATCAACCGACGCTGCAGGAGTGGTTCGAATCGGCGGCATATCAGACACTTATCCCGTTGCGCGACCGGGCGGCCGAGACGCTGATCGTGAGCTATAACCCGCGACAGTGACCCTGCTACCGCAGGGGTTAATGACCTCATAATGTAAAAGGGTATTTACAGTACCGTGCTTTTAGTGTGAAAAGGGGTGGAGAGCAGAGGAGGGAAGAGCATGGCACTAGCTAAAAGAGAGCCGCAGATCGAACTGCGCGATGCACGTATCAGCGACGCCGCAGACATCGCTGGACTGGCCGAAGCACTGGGATATCCATCGACTGCGCAACAGGTGCGAGAGCGCATGCAGTCGATGCTGCGCGACCCCCGCAATCACATCACGGTAGCCGAGATGGCGGGTGACGGGCTGGTAGGATGGGTGCACGTCTATCGTCACGAACTTCTGGAGATGGATCCCTTCGCCGAGATCGGCGGTCTGATCGTGGGCGAGGCGTATCGCGGCCGGGGTATCGGCTCACGCCTCATCGAGGCGGCACTGTACTGGACGCGTGCCTGCGGGATTACCGATCTACGGGTACGCACGCGCGTCGAGCGCGAGCGGGCGCACAAATTCTATTACCGGCATGGGTTCGAACTGCGCAAGACCCAGCTGGTACTCTCCAAGCCCATCGAATAGTAGGCAACTACCTTGGTAGTTATAGAGGTAAATTCAGCATTATGGGGCGCAGGCAGGTCTGATTCCTGTGGCGGGCCGTCAGGATGCCGGGCGGACTCGATGCGGTGTTGAATCCAGTACGAAATTTTCCTGTCCGTTGAAAATCAGGAAATGCTCGCCCTTGGCGCGTCCGATCATGGTGACGCCCAGTTGCTGAGCCAGCGAGAGTCCCATTTCAGTGATCCCCGAACGCGACAGCAGTACCGGGATTCCCATCTGCGCCACTTTGATGACCATCTCCGAGGTGAGGCGGCCGGTGGTGTAGAAGATCGTGTCGTCCCCTGGGACGCCTTCCAGCCACATCCATCCAGCGATGGCATCGACGGCGTTGTGACGGCCGACATCTTCCACGAAGCAGAGAATGTCGGTGGCCGAGCACAACGCGCAGCCATGGACGGCACCGGCGGCACGGTAGACGCTGTTGTGATGGGCAAGGCGATCGAGCAACGCGTAGACGATCGATTGCCGCAGTTGCGGGCGCGGTAACCGGATCTGCTCCAGGCGCGCCATCAGATCGCCAAAGACCGTGCCCTGACCGCACCCGGTGGTGACGGTGCGGCGTGAGAGCTTCTCATCCCACCCGTCGGTGCCCTGATGGGTGACGACCGCCACCGAATCCGTCTCCCAATCCACCTGGACGGAGCGGATCTGCTCGATCTCGCCAATGAAACCCTGGTTACGGAGATAACCGAGGGTCAGCGCTTCCGGGTGGCCGCCGAGAGTCATCAAGGTCACCACTTCATGCTTATCCACATAGAGCGTCAGGGGACGTTCGCCGGCGATGCTGACCTCGCGTGGCTCACCGTGTTCGTCAATGGCGGTCACCGCATGGGTCGGGGCAAGACCGGCCTGGGTCATTTGGGGGCGGTAGCGTGTCACCATCGAAATTGCTGTCAATTGGATTGTGATAACAGAGTATCCCGCGCAACGCCGTCAGGAGGCAAAGCCTTCAAGGGTGTTCTGCCACTCTCATCCGCCGGTAACGTTCATGTGGCGCATGATCACCGGGCGTTCGCTGAGGTCGAACTCGTGCCCTTTGGGTTTGATCTCCATGGCCGCCACGATGGCCTGCTGCAAACGCTCGCGATCCCCCGGGTTGGCGCGGATCACGCGGCGCAGATCCACCGAATGCTCCTGGCCGAGGCACAACAGCAGACGGCCTTCGACAGTGAGACGCACGCGATTGCAGTCACCGCAGAAGTTATGACTGTGCGGCGAGATGAATCCGATGCGGGTCGGTTCGCCCGCGATGTGATAGTAGCGCGACGGTCCGCCCGTCGTCTCCGCGGTCGGAATCAGTTCAAAGGTGCCTTCGATGTCACGACGCACCAGATCGCTTGAGTAGTACGAACCCAGCCGATCGTGCCCGTCGACATTACCCAGTGGCATCTCTTCGATAAAGGTGATGTCCAGGCCACGCGCTCGCGCGAAATTGACCAGCGGCACGATCTCGTCGTCGTTCAGCCCTTTGAGAATTACCGCGTTCAGTTTGATACGCCGGAATCCCACCCGTTGAGCAGCCTCGATTCCCGCCAGCACCTCGTCGAGATTGCCGTTGCGGGTAATGCGGCGAAATCGCTCCGCATCAAGGCTGTCGAGACTGATATTGAGCCGCCGTACGCCACTGGCCCACAGGCCTTCGGCCATTTTCGGAAGCAGCGCCCCGTTGGTGGTGATCGTCAGCTCTTTGAGCCCCGGTTGCGCCCCCAAGTGGTCGAAGAGCCACAGGATGTTGTGACGCACCAGCGGCTCGCCCCCGGTGATGCGGATCTTGGTCACCCCGAGTTCCGCAAACGCGGCGCCGATCTCGGCGATCTCCTCCAGGGTCAATACCTGGGCTCGCGGCAGAAACTCCATCTCCTCGGCCATACAGTAGAGGCAACGGAAGTTGCAGCGATCCGTGACCGAAATACGCAGGTACGTGACCCGGCGACCAAAACGATCGACCAGAGAGCCAGGGACTGGCTGGGGCATCACATTCTCCTTGTCAGACGGCGAATAACCAATAGTAACACTCAGTTATTGTAGCGGGTTATTGGGCACAGTTTTCACTTCATCGCAGCAAGAAGTATTCCCGGCCACCCAACCGGTGTTGGATGCCTTGGGTGGCGGGTGCTCGGATTCCCGTTAGCGATTGCGCGGGTGGTTCACTATGACCCAGGTGCGGGCCTGGCCGGGTCATAGTGACCCTTTCACAGACACTGACTGAACACTAAGCTCGCCCCTGTAAACGGATCATAAACAACAGGTTAGACAAAACTCGCTGGCTTGGTATGTAACTTGCCCCTTTCAACAGGATGCGAACCGATAAAGGCCATGAACGCAGCGGTACTCCCCCGAACGAATCTGTTCAGACTCGGCGTCAGGTCTCGCTGCACCTGGCGCGACGTACGGTGCGAGTGGGGCGGTGGGATTCGGAACGTTGGCACGTGCTGGCCATTGCCGACAGCGCGCTGCCCGACGGTCAGGCACCGCGACTGATCAGACGCTGGGCGAGCGCGGAAGGCGAAGAGTTCCTTTGGGACGGCCTGGTCCTCGCGCTCCACCCTGACGAAACGGCCCACTACCTGTACAACCTGACGGCTGAACATCCGGTTCTGTTTGTCGCCTGTACCCCTGATGAAGAGTGCGGTGGCGTGCGCCCGGTGCTGCTGACCATGAGCCAGGACGAGGCTGCGTCTCACATGGAGGTGGAGGATGAAGTACTGGCCCTGCCGCTGCCCAAGGAGATCCGCCTCTGGGTGGCGGGCTACGTGGAACGGGTCGGTGTCAAAACCCAACCCCGTCGCAAGCGAGCGTTAGATGCCTGAGCCCACTGCCCATTACCTGAATGACGTGCCGACGGCAGAGGAACCCGAGGGGTTGCTGAGCCGCTGGGCACGTCGCAAACGCGAAGTGGCTCGTGAAGCGGCCAGTGCTTCCGCGGACGTTGATGCAACGGATTCAGAGTGCAAAGAACCCGCCGCAGCCGACACCGCGCCGACCGCGTTGCCAACCCTCGACTCGCTGGGCAGCGAATCCGATTTCACCGGCTTTCTCTCACCGGAGGTGGATGAGTCCTTGCGCAAGGCTGCCTTGCGTAAGCTTTTCCATCTGCCCGATTTCAACATCACCGATGGATTGAACGATTACGACGGCGACTACACCGTCTTCGAACCCCTGGGTGACATGGTTCCCTACCACCTCAAACAGTGGATCGCGCGCGAGGCCGCAGCGGTCAAGACGGCGTTGGAACAATCGGCGGAAGAGGCGATGCCAGGCGAGGATCCCACGAGCATGGCGACCGATGACAGGGTGACCGAGGAGCCGCAGCGATCATGAGCATTCACCACCCACACGCCCGGGTCGAAGCCCGTACGGGAAACAACCGCGCGGCGCGCGAAGCCGCACTGCAGGCGCTTGGGGCTCTGCCCGCATTCGTTGGGCAGGGTGTCGAGTATCACGCAGCGGGACACCTGCTGATCATCGGCAGCGTGGCCCAGGCATTTCAGGTTTCGACCCGGTTGGGAACGGCTGTCTCGTGCTCGGTGGTGCTTGTCGATGAAGCCTTGGACAGCGGCCTGCCGGCCGAGGTGCCGGTCTTTGGCGGCAACCTGACGCGACTGGAGGGCTATCTCGGTCGGTTCAAGGCCTATCTGCTGGGCAAGGGCGGCGATGAGGAGATCGACCTTGCCCCCCTCACGGGTCGTCAGTACTTCGACGCCGTTCTGGATCTTGGCGATAAACCCATGCTCAAGGCCGATCTCCCCCCTCCCGGCTATTTCGCGCCCTGCGCCGCCCAGGGTTTGGAGGCTGCGTTGCAGCAATTGCAGGATCTGGTGGGCGAATTCGAGAAGCCACGCTATGTCCAGGTCAACAGCGACCTGTGCGCCCACAGCGCCAGCGGCCTGCTGGGTTGTACGCGGTGTCTCAATGTCTGCCCGGCGTGGGCCATTCATCCTGACGGCGAGAAGGTGACGGTTGACGTCCATCTCTGCCATGGGGTCGGCAGCTGTGCCAGCGCCTGCCCCTCAGGGGCGATTTCCTACAACTACCCCGACCGAAAAACACTCATCAACCGCGTTCGCACCCTGATGCAGGGTTTTCTTGCCGCGGGGGGCGAGGGCGCAGCACTGCTGATACACGACAACGCAAACGCCGAACGGATCAGCGCTGCCCTCGACAGGATGCCGGGTCGGGTCGTGCCCCTGGAACTCGAAGAGATCGGCGCCGCCGGCATCGAGTTGTGGCTCAGCGCCCTGGCCTACGGTGCCGCGGAGGTTCTGTTGCTGACCTCGGTCGAAACACCCGGCGGTGTTCTGCGGGTGCTCGACAGCGAGCTGGAAGTGATCGAAAGCCTGCTGGCTGGTATGGGGTGTGGTTCGCATGCCGTACGACGCATCGAGTGGGAGGCGCTGATGGCGGCGAAGGATAGTTCACCGGCGGCGGGGCGCCAGCCCGCCAGGTTCGCCGCGCTCGAGGACAAGCGTGAGGTGATCCGTCTGTCTGTCGACCATCTCTACCAGCAAACGGCCAGGCGCCAGATGGTGGCCACGCTCCCGGAAGGGGCCGCCTTTGGTGCGGTCACCGTGGCGGATGGCTGCACGCTGTGCATGGCATGTGCCTCGGTCTGTCCGCCGGGGGCGTTGCAGGGCGGGACGCAGAGCCCACAGCTGCAGTTTCTGGAGCAGAACTGTGTGCAGTGCGGTCTGTGCGTGAAGGCATGCCCCGAGCAGGTCGTGACCCTGCAGCCGCGCTACCTGTTTGATGACGACCAACGCCGCACGGCGCGCATTCTTCGCGCAGACGAAGCGGTGTGCTGCACCGACTGCGGAACGCCGTTCGCGCCGCGCAGTTCGATCACCAAGTTGCAGCACCTGCTCGCAGGACACCGGATGTTCGCCGGGGCCGCTGCGCGACGTTTCGAACTGTGCGACAGCTGCCGCGTGAAAGACATCATGCGCGAAACCGGCCAGGCATGAAGTTGAGGAGATAGATCGATGCCAGCACTTGCCGAAGCCTATACCGATGACGAAACGCAACAGCAACGCGCCGACCTCTACGGCCTGCTGGGCACTCTGCTGGGTCAGTTGCCCGACCAGGCACTGCTGGGCGCACTGGGCGCACTGGAGGTGGAGGCCGCTGCCGATCCACTGGCGCCGGCGGTGGCGGAGTTGGCGGCATTGGCGAAAACAACCGATCTCCCCACCTTGCAGGACGCCTATACCAGACTCTTCATCGGCATCGGCCGCGGGGAGATCGTCCCCTATGCGTCGTGGTATCTGAGCGGCTTTGTGATGGACAAGTCTCTATCGCGTCTCCGTCAGACCCTGGAGACATTGGGATTCGAGCGCCGGGAAGGCGTGCACGAACCCGAGGACCATATGGCGGCCTTGTGCGAGGTCATGAGTCACCTGGTGGCGGAAGGACCCGACGGGCGGGCGGTTCAGGGGGATTTCTTCACGCGCTACCTGCTGCCGTGGGCGCAGCGGTTTTTCAGGGATCTGCAGAAAGCCGAGGCGGCTGGGGATTTTTATCGCGTTGTCGGAGAGTTTGGAGAACGGTTAATTAAGTCAGAAAAACAATATCTTGAAGCAGTTAATTAATGTCATTACTTGGTAAACGGAGAGACGAGATGAGCAAAAGAGAGCGAGAAGGTGTAACGCGTCGTGCGTTCCTGAAGGGAAGCGTGACCGCCGGCGCCGCGGCTGCTGCCGCTGTCGCCCTGAGTGGCGAATCGATCGCCGCAACCGAGTCCGCGAAGGAGAGCCCCAAAGCAAAAGGATATCGCGCCACTGCGCACATCCGGGCGTATTACAAATCGGCACGCAGCTGAGAATGGCCGGATAGCCGGTCGCAACGTTTCAGATTCAGAAACCACGAGGAACAGACCATGAAGCTGGTGAAAAAATACAGCGACGCCTCCGGTCAGCAGTCGGTACATGCACAGTCGGCCCGGACGGGGCTCACACGCCGCAATTTCCTGCGCGCCTCGGGCGCCGTGGCAGGTGGTGGTATCGCTGCGGGGCTCTTCACGCCCGGCATGATGCGCAAGGCGCAGGCTGCCACGGCCACCCAATCAGGAAAAGTCGAGATAAGACGTTCGATCTGCACCCACTGTTCGGTCGGGTGCGGCATCTATGCCGAGGTGCAGAACGGCGTCTGGACCGGCCAGGAACCGGCCTTCGATCACCCCTTCAGCCTGGGCGGACATTGTGCGAAAGGCGCCGCGGTGCGCGAGCACGGCATGGGCGAGCGTCGACTGAAATATCCGATGAAGCTGGTCGGCGGGAAGTGGCAGAAGGTGAGCTGGGATCAGGCCATTGGCGATATCGGCGATCAGATGCTGCAGATTCGCGAGCAGTCCGGTCCCGATTCGGTCTACTGGTTGGGTTCGGCCAAGTACAGCAACGAGCAGTCCTATCTGTTCCGCAAGTTCGCCGCCCTCTGGGGCTCGAACAACGTGGATCACCAGGCGCGTATCTGTCACTCCACCACGGTAGCCGGTGTCGCCAACACCTGGGGCTACGGTGCGATGACCAACTCGTTCAACGACCTGCACAACTCGCGCGCGATTATCCTCATCGGCTCCAATCCCGCCGAGGCGCATCCGGTCGCCATGCAGCATATTCTGCGGGCCAAGGAGCGCAACAATGCGCCGATCATCTGCGTCGATCCGCGCTTCAGCCGCACGGCGGCCAAATCCACCGAGTATGTGCGCATCCGCCCCGGTACCGATGTGGCCTACATCAACGGGCTGCTGTGGCACATCTTCGAGAACGGCTGGGAGGACAGGAACTTCATCGCTCAGCGTGTCTACGGTCTCGATGAGGTGCGCAAAGAGGTCAAGAAATGGACGCCAGACGAGGTGGAGAGCGTCACCGGTGTTTCCGGTGAACAGATGCGCCGTGTCGCCAAGACGCTGGCCGACAACCGACCCGGCACCGTCATCTGGTGCATGGGTGGTACCCAGCACACCACCGGCAACAACAACACCCGCGCCTACTGCATCCTGCAGCTGGCCCTTGGCAATATGGGTGTGGCAGGTGGTGGCACCAACATCTTCCGTGGTCACGACAACGTGCAGGGTGCTACCGACATGTGCGTGCTGTCGCACTCGCTGCCCGGCTACTACGGTCTGGCGGAAGGCGCCTGGAAGCACTGGGCGCGTGTCTGGGACGTGGATTTCGAGTGGCTCAAGGCGCGCTTCGACAAGGAAGAGAAACCCGGCGAGTTCTTTGGCGACGAAGACAGCAGCGGAGCCGGTGACAAGAAGCCGCTTGCCAACATGAACGCGAGCGGTATTCCGGTGTCGCGGTGGATCGACGGCGTGCTGGAAGACAAGACCAACATCGCACAACGCGACAATCTGCGCGCGATGGTGTTCTGGGGACATGCACCCAACTCGCAGACCCGTGGCGTGGACATGAAAAAGGCGATGGAGAAACTGGATCTGTTGGTCATCATCGATCCCTATCCCACGGCGTCTGCCGTCATGCACGACCGCACGGATGGCGTCTACCTGCTGCCGGCGTCGACCCAGTTCGAAACCTACGGTTCGGTAACGGCCTCGAACCGCGCGCTGCAGTGGCGTGACAAGGTGATCGAACCGCTGTTCGAGTCGCTGCCCGATCAAACCATCATGTACAAATTCGCCAAGAAGCTCGGCTTCGACAAGGAGTTGTGCAAACACATTGCGGTCAACGACGACGAGCCATTGATCGAGGACATCACCCGCGAGTTCAACAAGGGTATGTGGACCATCGGCTATACCGGTCAGAGTCCGGAGCGCTTGAAGATGCACCAACAAAACTGGCACACCTTCAACACGACTTCGCTGCTGGCCGAAGGCGGTCCCGCCAACGGCGACTACTACGGGCTGCCCTGGCCGTGTTGGGGCACGGCGGAGATGAAGCACCCCGGTACTCCGATCCTCTACGACACGAGCAAGTCGGTGGCGCGCGGCGGTCTGAACTTCCGCGCCCGCTTCGGGGTCGAGCGCAACGGCGTCAGCCTGCTGGCCGATGGCTCGTACCCGGTGGGCAACGAAATCAAGGATGGCCACCCCGAGTTCACGGCGGATCTGCTGAAGAAACTCGGCTGGTGGAACGATCTCACCGCTGAGGAACAGACGGCCGCTGAAGGCAAGAACTGGAAGACCGACCTCTCCGGCGGCATCCAGCGCGTCTCCATCAAACACGGCTGCGCCCCCTTCGGCAATGCCCGGGCCCGCGCCATCGTCTGGACCTTCCCCGATCCGGTACCGATCCACCGCGAACCGCTCTATACGTCGCGACGCGATCTGGTGGCCAGGTATCCGACCTACGAGGATCGCAAATCGCACTATCGTTTGCCGACGCTCTATGCCTCCATCCAGGCCAAGGACTTCTCCAACGACTATCCGCTGATTCTGACCAGTGGGCGTCTGGTGGAGTACGAGGGTGGTGGGGATGAGAGCCGCTCTAACCCGTGGCTGGCCGAGCTTCAGCGCGAGATGTTCGCTGAGATCAATCCGCTCGATGCCAACAACGCCGGAATTCGCGAAGGCGCCGATATCTGGGTTGAGGGTCCGGAAGGGGCAAGGATCAAAGTCAAGGCGATGATCACGCGGCGCGTGGCGGCTGGGGTGGTCTTCCTGCCCTTCCACTTCGCCGGCCATTTCCAGGGCAAAGATCTGCGCAGCAAGTATCCGCAGGGCGCCGATCCTTACATCCTGGGTGAAGCTGCCAACACGGTGCTCACCTACGGGTACGACTCGGTGACCCAGATGCAGGAGACCAAATGCTCACTGTGCCGGATCAAGGCCGCCTGACAGGAGAATATGAAATGGCGCGTATGAAATTCATGATGGATGCAGAGCGCTGCATCGAGTGCAACGGTTGCGTGACCGCCTGCAAGAACGAGCACGAGATCCCCTGGGGTATCAACCGGCGGCGCGTAGTGACCATTAACGACGGTGAACCCGGCGAGCGTTCAATCTCAGTAGCCTGCATGCACTGTTCCGACGCACCGTGCATTGCCGTCTGTCCGGTCGATGTCATCTACCAGACCGAAGACGGTGTGGTGCTGCACGACAAAGATCGCTGCATCGGCTGTGGCTACTGCCTGTTTGCCTGTCCGTTTGGCGCACCGCAGTTCCCGGCGCAGTCGGCTTTCGGTTCGCGCGGCAAGATGGACAAGTGCACCTTCTGCGCCGGCGGCCCCACCGACGACGAGCGCAAGTACGGACGCGATCGCCTCTCCGAGGGCAAGCTGCCGCTGTGTGCTGAGATGTGCTCGACCAAGGCGCTCATCGCCGGCGACGCCGATGATGTCTCCAACATCTATCGCGAGCGGGTCGTTTATCGCGGCTCCGCCGGTGGTGCCTGGGGGTCGGATCTTGCCTACGGCGGTGGTCGTCGACGCACTCGCCGGGCAAAGACTACGCCTTAGGGCAATCGACGGGTGGGGGTCGGCGACTTGGTGAGAGGTTTGTCGGCCCTTTCACCCACCGGGCATTGTGAAGGAATCGAATCATGCTGCGACGGCTGTTAGGTAGGTCGAGGCGGGGCGGCGCGTGTGTCGGCGCGTTGGTTCTGATGGCGTTAACGCTGCTGTTGTTCGCCGGTGCCTCTAGCGAAGCGGCCTACGCGGCGCAATCGCGTAACGAGGCGTCGGAGCAGATCCCGGGCGCTGCCCTATGGCGCGATGTGCGTCAGGGGGTATCCGGGATTACCAACAGCCCTGATGCCGAGCATGGCAATCTGATCAATAGCAGCGGCGAGGATTGGCGTCAGACGCGCAATGGTCCGGTCGCCGCCTTTGGTCGGTGGGCGCTGGCATTGGCTGCATTGGGCATTGGACTGCTCTTTTTGATTCGCGGGCGCATTCGGGTCGACAACGGTTTCTCCGGCAAGACCATCGAGCGTTGGACGGCACCGGATCGGGTCATTCATTGGTTCGTGGCCATCCTGTTTGTCGTGCTGGCACTCACTGGCCTCAGTTTCCTCTATGGCAAGGAACTGCTGCTGCCCATCATGGACAGGGCCAGCTTTGCTGCCTGGGGTGCATTGGCAAAAACGCTGCACAACTACGGCGGCCCGCTGTTTGTCGCCGGGCTGGTTCTGATGATCGTCAAATGGCTGCCGCACAACCGCTTCAAAAAGATCGACGCCGTGTGGCTGGCCAAGGGCGGCGGCATCCTGACCAAGGCGCATCCCTCCGCTGAATACCTCAACGCGGGTGAGAAGCTGTGGTTCTGGCTGGTCGTGTTCGGCGGGTTGGGGGTCAGCATCTCCGGCCTGATCCTCGATTTCCCCAATTTCGGGCAAACCCGCGGGACGATGCAGCTGACGCATATCCTCCACACGCTGTTCGCACTGACGCTGATGGCCGTGTTTCTAGGGCATGTCTACATCGCGACACTGGGAACCGAGGGTGCACTGGAAGGGATGGTCTACGGCCACGTGGACGTGGAATGGGCCAAGCAGCACCATGATCTCTGGTACCAGGAGGTGGTGGAAGGGAAGGGCGCGGCGGCGGAGAAAATACCTGATATTTCACCTTCAGATAAGCCGGCAACCCTATGAAATAAATAGTATTAGATACGATGCATGCACTGCAAAGGACAGATTCCAGGCTGTCCTTTGCCATTCCGGGTTGCTACCCTATACGCCTCGATCCAAGACGGTCCCGGGATGTCCAGCATGCCGATTCATGTGAAGTACTTCGCCAGCCTGCGCGAGCGGGTCGGTCGCAGTGAGGAGAGCATCGATGCCAGCACGGTATCCACAGTGCTGGATGTATGGAACCGTGCCGCGCGGGGTCAGATGGCGCCGGGAAATCTGCTGGCGGCCGTCAACCATGAACATGCGGAACTGGACCACCCCGTCAAGGACGGCGATGAGGTGGCGTTCTTCCCGCCCGTTACCGGTGGGTGAGGCTGTCAGCAATGCGAGTCGAAATTCTCGATACACCCTTTGATCCGCTGGAGGCGGTGCGAGAGCATCAGGAGGCGATGCAGGCTGAGCACGGAAGCTTCGGTGCAACCGCGCTGTTCATCGGCACCATGCGCGATCTCAACGAAGGTGATGCGGTTCAACGGATGACGCTCGAGCACTATCCCGACATGACCCGCAGGCATCTGGAGCAGATTTCGCAGGAGGCGCACGAGCGCTGGGGGGTCATCGATACCCTGATCATCCACCGCGTCGGCGAGATGCAGCCGAACGACCCCATCGTGCTGGTCGCCGCCTGGTCGGCCCATCGCGGCGAGGCGTTCGCCACCTGCCGTTACCTGATCGAGGAGTTGAAATCCCGCGCACCGTTCTGGAAAAAAGAGTATCTCGACAGCGGGGAACGTTGGGTGGAGCACAATACGCCCGCCTGATCACCCTGCGCGCCCGTCTACCGCGGCAGCAGGATGATCGCGAGAGCGCAGATCGCCACAATCGCTACGAATACGATCAGAAACTTGCGCTGTGTTCCAGTCGGATCACGGGATTCCGGTAATCCTGACATCATGACCCCGCACCTGGGGCATTGCTCCATTGGCGTGCTGAACCGGCTGCCGCAGGCAGGGCAGGGGTAGTCACTCATCGGCTACTCCCACTCATACCGCCTTGGCCAGTTCCTGAACGAAAGACCATGCCTGGCGCAGCTCGGATACCGACGTGTAAAAGTGCGGCGAGAAGCGCACGCCACCCCCGCGCGGTGCGCACAGCACCCGCCGCTCCTTGAGCTGTGCACAGAGACGCCGCGGCGAGAGTTCGCGGTGACCGAAGGTGACAATCCCGGCGTGACGATCTGTTTCAGCCGGTGTGAGTAAAGAAAAGCCTTCTGTATTGTTAATTAATTCAATAAGTAACGAGGTATTCTTAAGTATATTGTTTGCAATCTCCCGCATGCCGATTTCTTCGATGAGTTCCAGACTGGCGTTTAGGGCATGAATGCCGAGCATGTTGGGGCTGCCGCATTCGAAGCGTTTCGCGGTGCGTGCCAGAGTCCATTCCATCTGGGTGTAATCGACGATCTGCTCGGCGCTGTGCCAGCCCACTTCGGTGAGTCGCAACCTCTCACGCAGATCGGGTCGCACCCAGAACACGCCAATGCCTTCCGGCCCCAGCATCCATTTATGCCCGTCGGCGGCCACGAAATCGGCCTGATACCGTTGTACATCGAAGGGCAGGGCACCCAATTGCTGGATCGCATCGATGCAGAAGAGCACTTCGTTGTCGCGGCAGAAGGTCCCGATGCGTTCCAGCGCCATGCGCAGCCCTGTGCCGTACTGCACGGCGCTGACGCTGATCAGGCGCGTCCGTTCATCGACCAATCCGAACAGGGCGGCCTCGGGATCATCACATTCAGTAATCGCCGCCAGCCGGGTTTCAACTCCGAATCGCTCCAACGACTGCCAGACCCAGCGATTGGAGGGAAACTCCTCGATGCAAGTGACCACGTTGTCGCCGGGTGCCCAGTCGAGCCCGTAGGCGACGAAGGAGAGCGCCTCGGAGGTGTTCTTGACCAGTGCGATGTCGTCGGACGAAGCGGCGTTGAGCAACCGTTGCAAGCGCTCGCGCAGCTGTTGTTCCGTCGCCTCCCAGCGCCGGTAGTTCCATGAGCCCGAGTGCGCGTTCTCCGCGGCAAAACGTGCCACTGCATCTGCGGCACGTTGCGGCCAGGGCGCGACCGCCGCATGATTGAGGTAGATCAGACCCTGCTCGTGAGGGAACTCGGATCGATAGGGCATGATGATATTTTCGGCGTTGGCGATACCAGACCGCAGTATGCCGCAGCCTGCGCCAACTGCAACTCAGGGGATGCGCCCGAATCCGGACCAATGCTGAAAGCCGCGTAACGCGCGGTCGCTGACGACAAGATCATGCTCGCAAGCCGGATTCGCCGTTACCATCCAGCCGGGAGAAGTCGTGTATCTCATGGATGAAACTTTCCACGGGAGCGAGGTAGTCGGTACGATTCAAAAATAGCCGAACTGCGGCCGGAGAATCGCAGCTACAGGCGATATCAATCAGTTCCTGCGCCTCGTACCGCCAGTGTTCGAACCGGGGACCGGTGCGGGCCGGATGCCGGGAGAGGGGTTCTGCCGCCAGGGCGGAAATTGACCCAAACACCAAACCGCCAGTTAAGATAAGCGCCAGGTGAAGAGATTTCGTCATGACCCGTCTCCCCATGCCGTTTCAGTACCCGTCGGCCGGCAGCCAATGAGACTTGGTCATAAGCAAGCTATGAATCTGGAACACTGCACCGATTGGATCGGGTAGGGGCGTGAGGGGTGAATATATAAAGTGAAATCAATAAGTAAGAACAAGATCAGCAAAGCCTTTCTTGCCCGTACACCCTTTATCGAGCGCCCCGAAGAGGTGGATCGCCTGCTGGCCGGGCGGTTTGATCTGGTTGAATCGCCGGAGGAGGCGGATCTGATACTCGTTTTCGGCGGGGACGGCACCATGTTGCGCGCCATCCGCGAATACCGTCACCAGAACAACTACTTCGTCGGCATTCACGGAGGGACCGTCGGTTTTCTGATGAACGAAAGCACCGAGGCGGTCGTTGAGGCGGATGCCTTCTATTTTGATGAGTTGTGGATGGTGGAAGGCGATATCGTCACGGAAGAGGGCGTACAGACGGTTCACGGCTTCAACGACATCTGGATCGAGCGCAGCACCGAAAGGGTGCTGAAGATACGGCTGATGATCGATGACCGTGAAGTACCGCAGCTGATACTGGCCGATGGTATCGTCGTCTGTACACCTCAGGGCAGCAGCGGTTACAACCGGGCCGCCCGCGGCAAGGTGATCATGCCCGGCGTGCCGGTTCTGCAGATGACGCCGATCGCGGCCATGGTCAACAAGACCCCGCTCGGGTCACTGATCCTTGCGGAAGATTCGGAGATCGTGTTGCGCCTGGAAGAGCAGGCGAAGAGACCGGCCCGTATCATGGCGGACAATCGCATGTATGAGATTCCGGTGTGGCGGGAACTGCGCATCAGAAAGAGCAAAGAGCGCGTGAATCTCGGTTTCGCGCGGCAGAATGTCTTTCTGGAGAGAATGTTTGGCGCCCAATACCATAGTTGATTGACATAGTGGGTAGATATGGTGAGTGATCAGGCCGTAGGATTTATGGAAAACAGTGAGAAGCAGAAACAGGTGCGGAAAAAATAGCGTAGTTGATCGCAGCGGCGATTGGCGGTGCTCCCGAAACAAGAAACCAACAAGAATTGTGAGTAGTGCTCAAGTATGAAACCCGACCTTCAGGCGCGGCTGAAAAGCTGCATTAACCTGCCCACGCCACCCGCGGTGGCGCTGCGCATCATCGATATTGCCCAGGATCCGAGCGCCACCATTGGTGCAATCAGTGACGCCGTCCACCTTGATCCGGCCATCAGCGGCAAGTTGCTCCGCATCGCCAATTCACCGCTCTACGCACAGCGGCGCAAATGCGACAACCTGCATCAGGCGATCACTCTGCTGGGTATGAATGCTGCACTGACCCTGGCATTGAGCTTTTCGCTAACCCAGACGATGCGCAGCGGGACGGTCAATGGTCTCGATCTGGATCACCTATGGCGACGCGTGGTACTCGCCGCCCACACGGCCCGCATGCTGGGCGCGGCGCTCAAACGCCGCGACGGCGAGGATCTCTTTCTATCGGCACTGATGCAGGAGGTCGGGATCCTGGCCCTTGACCGGGCGTTTCCGGATCTCTATCCCTCGATGGAGGCCGAGAGCAAGGATTACCAATCCCTGCACATTGAAGAAACAGAAAAAACCGGCACCAATCATGCGCAGGTGGGCGGCTGGTTGATGGGCCAATGGAACCTGCCCGAACACCTGTGTGACGCCGTAGCCTGCAGTCACGATCCATCGATCGAGCATGAGGATGAGCACCAGGCGCAATTTATGAGAATCGTTGCTGTTTCCGGCCAATTTGCCGATTTATGGCATCAGCCCGATGAAGCACCCGAGCGCCTGGCAGCCTTGCGTGACGCGACGCAGGAGATGCTCGGTCTTGGAGTGGCCGAGATTGAGGCAACCCTCAATGCCGTTCACGAGCAGATCCCCGAACTTGAAACCCTCTTTGAGACCCAGCTGGCAATCGGCGCGAATACCCAATTCATAATCGAGCAGGCGCGAGAAATCATGATGGTGCGCAATCTCCAGGCCTTGGAGGAGACTCGCGCGCTGCGAGAAAAGGCGGCGGGGCTCGAACAAAGGGCGCACGAGGCCGAAGAGCGCGGTAAATTGGACGGGCTTACCGGCGTCTACAACCGGTCCCACCTCGATAAGTTGCTGGAGGAGGAATTCGCAAGATCGAAGAAACACGGATGGCCGCTGAGCGTTGCCTTTGCGGATCTGGATCACTTCAAGAGCGTCAATGACTCGTATGGTCATCAGGTCGGAGACCAGATTCTTCGTACCGCCTCGGATCTATTGCGTTCCAGCACCCGTTCTACGGACATCGTGGCCCGTTACGGAGGTGAAGAGTTCATCATCATTCTCCCGGGCAATGACGAGAAAGCGGCATCAGTAATAGCTGCTCGCGTGGTCACAGCGTTTCGTGAGGCACGCCATATTGTCGGCAACGATCACGCTTTGACGGTAACCATTTCCCTGGGTATCGCAACCCACGGCGAGCAGACACGGTTTGAGCAAATAGACGACCTGGTTACCGCGGCAGACCAGGCGCTCTATTTCGCCAAGACAGCCGGCAGGGATCAAGCGGTGCTCTTTGGTCCAGAGGTGCACGGCAATCTACCGCATACCCTGAAGAAAGAATAAGCATCATCGACGCACCCTTAGTGCGCATAATGTATATTATGTTAAATATGACAGTGGCCTGGAATTCCTGATCTCAAGGTTTGCCAACCGACACTCCCGGCAGCAAGTTCGACTGGCCCTGCTCCCCGCACACCGTCCGCGATTCGCCCATCCGTGATTACCACCCGCCGAGTGCGGTCTGCAGCGAGCGACCGGCAGAAACGGTTACCGCAACGCGCGCTCGATGGCTTCTGTCAGCACAGGTTCCAGATCCCCATGAGCATGCAGCTGGCGACCGTTGATGTAAAAGGTGGGTGTGGCGGATATTCCCAGAGCCCGGCCTTCCTCCAGTGACGCGCTGACTCGGGTACGCGTTGTCTCTTTGCCCAGGCAGGCTTCAAAACGCGGCAGATCGAGTCCCAGCTCCTCGGCGAGTTGCGCCGGTGTAATGGCCTTGAGGTAACTCTGACGCTCGAAGGCCAGGTCGTGGAAATCCCAGAACCGCCCCTGCTCCTCGGCGCACACCGCGCCTTCAGCCACCTTGCGCGAGATGCCCGAACGGTTGACGGGGAAATCACGGAACACGACCCGGATCTTGTCGCCGTAGCGCTTCACGAGGTTGTTCATGACCCCGGCGGCATCCTTGCAGTGCGGGCACTGGTAGTCGGCGAATTCGACGATGGTGACCTTGGCGTCGGCGTTGCCTTTGAAGGGATAGCCCTTGGTAGCCACTTCAACGATCGGCGCCTCGGGCTCGGTCAGATACACCTCGTAGCCTTTTTCTTTCTTGAGCAGATCGAGCACCGCGGAGACACGGCGCTGCCGCAGCTGACTGCGCAGGTAATCGGCGATCTGCCCCTTCATCTCCTCGAAGCTTCCCGGAATGCGTGCCTGGTTGGCGTCGTAGAAGCTTTTCAGGGTCTCATCGTCGGGGTCGGGTATCGCAAACAGCTCGTTCTGGATCTCGCTGAGGGGGCGCTTCTCGCGTTCCGCCCGCTCCGTCATATAGCGTTCAATGGCATACTCGTCGACAGCCTGCCGTCGCTGCTGGTTGAGTTGCACCTCCAGTTCAAAGAGCTTCTGCTGCAGCGCTGTCGGGAGTTTCTTGCCCGCGTACACTTCGCCGCCGTACCTGAATCCCGGCGATTCCGCTGCGATCGTATTGGCTGACAAAAGAATAAGGAGCAGCGATGAAACAAGTGCGCGAGCAAGGGACATTGTTGGATTTCCTGTAGTGTGATCTTTGCGGGTCTGGTACGCGACTATAGGCAAGTTTTGCCTCTGAGTCGAAACCATCCTGGCCCAGCCCCTTCAATCTGCCTGAATGCCGTTACTCGGGGCGTTTTGTCGTGAGCCAAGGCGTTTCGCTCGACGCCCCGCTCCGCCTGATCCAATGCAGAACAAACAGAACGCCCCCCGTCGCTACCAGGTGTTTCAGGGTGTGGCCACTGACCACGCCGCGCAATGCATCAAACACGAGGGTATCCGAGTACTCCAGTGCCTTGCTGATTCCGTAGAACGCGATCAGGCCGAAGAGATGCCGCAGATAATGCCGGGGCGCCGGATACAGCGCGGTGATGAGCAGAATGAGGCCGATGGGGAGAAACTGCACCAGTCCGTACCCGCGCAGATCGCCCGTACCGTGCGCCTCGCTCCATGCCCAATAAATCACAGAGCCCATACCCAGCGCCAACAGCAGCGGCAAAAACCGGGATGCCCAGCGATAGTCGACCATCTCGGCGATGACGGTCGCAAACAGTGCCATGAAACCGATGGCCATGGGCAAGCGGTCCCACACCAGCATCGTGTTGTCGGGTGCGAGGTGATAAACCATCGAGCCGACGCCGGTCAGAAACACACAGACAAAAAGCACGCGGTAGAGCCGGCGCAATGCCGCTGCGCCCTCCCCCCGCGTCAATCGCCCCGCGGCGACGACTCCCATCCAGCCGATCAGAAGAAACGGGATATTGGAAAGCACATCGAGCACGTTGGCGATGCCGAACCAGCCGCGCCGATCGGCAAACGCATGGTATTCGGGCCACTGCGGAATCGGCGGCACCAGCATGAAGGTCGCCGCAACAACGACAAGGGCGACACCTGTCAGCAAGGCGGCCTTGCCGACGGGATAGGCGACCTGGATCTTCCTCACCGGCATAGGCAAGCATCAGACATGCTGACTCACGTCCACCTGCTCCGCTTTTTTCAGCAAGGTGCGAAACTGCTCGCCACTCACCTTGACGAGATGCTCGTGATCGCCCGATTCAAAGAACACCTCCGGCCTCTTGAACAGCATGGAATCGACCAGGGTTCTAACGCCGTAGACCTGCCCCAGCGGAGGGACCGCTCCCACATCGCAGTCGGGGAACAACGCCGCCAGCTCCTCTTCCGTGGCCAGCCCGACCTCCCGCCCCAGATGCCTGTGCAGCCGGCCCAGGTGCACGTGGTAGTCGGAAGGCACCACGATGATCAGGAAGCTCTCGCCGTCGTTCAAGACCACGGCTTTGGCAAGCCGGTCACCCGGCACATGCGCCGCGGCCGCTGTTTCCATGCTCGAGCCCGTGTGCGGGTGACCGACCAACTGGAAATCAACGGACCCCTGCTCCAGATACTGTTTGAGACTCGCTGCGATAGTCATGACCCTGCTCCTCTCTCCGATACTCGCCTTGCCTGTCACCTAAGCGTAGTAGCGACGGGCGCAGATGGGAGATGGAAGACCCGAACTCCGGTTCCTGCTTTTCCGTCCCGCTGTTCACAGCCGTCAGGTTCCCCACCGGTCGATAACCGGGGGTTCGCCTCCGATAAGGCGGACGAACAGAATATTCACGCTACTATTGGAGTGCCAATCATCACTTTGAAGATCTCACGCCACGGAAAAAGGAGCATCACAATGGCGCACCTGACCACCTCGCGTTGCCTGCCGACCGTATTGCTGCTCGGCATGCTCACCGCTGCCCCGCTGTTCGCGCAGGAGGCCGGGGAGGCGGTGCGTATTCAGGGCACCGTCACCGAGGATATCTATGCCGCCGGCGGCACGGTCGACGTTCTGGCCCAGGTCGAGGGTGACGCAGTGGTGGTCGGTGGACGCATCACGGTGAGCGAATCGATCAGCGGTGACCTCATGGCGGTTGGCGGAGCGGTGAGCGTACGCGCCGACGTTGCGGACGATGTACGGCTGGCCGGTGGCGACGTCACGCTGAGCGGTACGGTCGGCGGTGACGCCATCGTCGCCGGCGGCAACGTGACCCTCACACCCGACGCCAGGGTCGGTGGCCGGGCCTGGTTCGCCGGTGGGCGTATCGATGTGGCCGGGATGGTCGGCAGGGAACTCAAGGCCACCGGCGGGCGCATTGTGATTTCCGGACGCGTCAATGGCGACGTGGCGCTGGTCGCTCAATCCATCCGAATCCTCGACAGCGCGATCATCGACGGCAGACTGAGCTACAAAAGCCCGGAAGAGGCAGAGATCGCCAGCGGCGCACAGATTCTGGGCGGTATCAGCTATGTACCCGTCGAGCAGCCCGAACTACCGATTGCCGCGGCCGTGGTCGGCCTCAGTATCGTGTTGCTGCTGAGCCTGATCGTCACCGGCAGCGCCATCTACCTGATGTTTCCCCGCTTCATCGAAACCACCCTCACCACCCTCCGCGTCGAACCCTGGAAGTGTCTGGGAATCGGTCTCGCAGTGTTCGCGGCGACACCTGTGGTCATCAGCATACTCTTCGTGACGGTCATCGGCTGGCTGCCCGCCCTCGTCATCGGTGCGCTGTATCTGATCCTGCTGCTTGCCGGATTCCTGACGGGGGTCTTCTATGTCGGCCAGATCAGTTTCGGGCTGATGAAACGCAGCGACGTCTCCAAAACGAAGCGGTTGCTGGCGTTTGTGGCTGCGTTGGTCGTGGTGATGCTGCTCGGACTGATACCCCTGCTTGGCGGGTTGCTGCTGTTTGCGCTTCTCTTGCTCGGCGTGGGAGTCTTGAAACTGGAGATGTATCGCGCGTACACGGCGGCCTGAGGGGATTGCCATTGTCGGGTTACGCTGCGCTAACCCGACCTACCGGGATGACGTATTCAAGCAATTGTAGGTCGGGTTAGCGCAGCGTAACCCGACGCAAAGCCGATGCTCCGGAAAATCCACTAAAGTCGGTCGAGCTTGTGTAGATCGGGTTAGCGCAGCGTAACCCGACACCACCACAATCATTCCCGCCCAACACCCACAAAATCCACCTCACCCCGCCCCCAATCCGCCGGATACAACCCCGCCTCGACAAACCGGCGAAAACTCGACCACGGCCAATCCATCGGAGCCGCTGCATATCCATGCTTCACCGGGTTGTAATGGATGTATTCCACGTGACGGGTGAAATCAATTTCGTCGCGCAACGCATGCTCCCAATACCGGTGCTGCCACAACGCCTGCTCACACTTCGTCACTCGCGCGCGATCCGGTGTTGTGCGCAACGCTATGTCGCAATGTTTGGTAAACCCTATTTTGATCAACCGCCACCGCGTCGCAAAATCGGCATCGTTTGACGGCAGTGTCCAGATGCAATGCAGGTGATCGGGCAATACCACCATGGCGTCGATGTCAAACGGGTGCCTGGAACGCACCGCGCGAAACGCCATTCGCAGAGTCTCCACCGCCTCCGCCGAAGCCAGCAGCGGTCGCCGTCGCTCCGTCACCACCGTAAAGAAAAACGAACCGCCCGGTATGAAAGCGCGCCGGTATCTCATCGAGAAATCCTTTTCCTTTTCCATCGTCGGGTTACGCTCTGCTAACCCGACCTACATTGCTACAACGCCCTTACCCCGTAGGTCGGGTTAGCAGAGCGTAACCCGACACAGCATCTCCACAATCAAGCCTTCTTCACGAACTCGGACTTCAATTGCATCGGACCAATCCCGTCGATCCTGCAATCGATATCGTGATCGCCATCGACCAACCGGATATTCCTGACCTTGGTGCCAACCTTGACCACCAGCGATGAACCTTTGACTTTGAGATCCTTGATCACGGTGACACTGTCGCCATCCTGCAACACGTTGCCGTTGGCATCCTCCACTATGTGAATCTCGCTATCCGCTTGGGATGCCGCCTCCATCGACCACTCGTGCGCGCATTCCGGGCAGACGTACAGGCTCCCGTCCTGGAACGTATATTCAGACCCGCACTTCGGGCACCTGGGTAAATCGCTCATCGTCAATTCCTGCAGTGAATGAAAATAATTCTTTCCCGGTTTCCCTATTGATCCGCTATTCTGGAGCAGTTCCTGCTAACCACAGACCATCTCTATCGATACGGCCTGCACCCAATGTAGGTCGGGTTAGCGCAGCGTAACCCGACAAACAACCGTTTGCAGCACCGCCACTGAACTGGAGTTCCCGCGTGACCACAGAGCCGCAACTTGCCTATTCGCCACCACCCGGAATGACGGTCGCCCAGGTTGTCTATGCGCTGCACACCCTGGCAATTGTTATCGGCATTGCCGGGGCTCCGACCGTGGTCGGCAGCTTCATCGGCAGCGTGCCGTCGATCATCGCCGTGATCCTGAACTACATGAACCGCAGTGACGCCTGGGGCACGTGGGTCGAGTCGCACTACCGCTGGCAGATCCGCACCTTCTGGTACGCGGTGCTCTGGGTAATCGTCGCAACCGTGCTCGTTTTCACCGTGGTCGGCGCCCCGCTCGGTTTCATCATGCTGGCGGTACTGACGGTGTGGCTGATTTATCGCATCGCGCGCGGCTGGCTGCGCCTGCGCGACCGGCAGGCGATGTACATCTGATACTTAGTCGCAGGTCGCGTTAGCGACGACCCCCTCTCCCACTGATCAGGGAGAGAGCCAGGGTGAGGGGATCGGATTCCCTGCGTAATACTCCAGATCCCCGCCTTCGCGGGGATGACGGCTGGAAGAACTTCCCGCTTTTTTGGCTGCAAAATTAATATCGCAGCCTTTTCGCAATTCCGTCTTGCGTCGCGCGCCAGCTCACGACGTTTTGGGGATCTCGATTTCCAGCGTCTCCTTGAATCCAAACCGCCGGGTGTTGTCGATGAAGGTGATCTGCGTCGGTCGGAAGGCGTAGATGGCAGCCGCGCCGAGATGGCGGGCGAGTTCACCGAGACCGAACGATTTGAGAAAGGGGTAGCGCGTTTTCAGAAGGGTGAAGGCTCGTTTCGCCTCCTCGGCGTTCGCGACCTTGGCGGCCTTGCCCTTCATCTGTAATCCCTGGACCGCCTTGAAGTCGTCGTATTGCCCGGCTACGGTGACGGAAACGCGGGATGCGGCGTCAAGGTGGCACGAATGGCGCACCTTGGGGTCGGACAACCAGTAGAGGGTGAAGCTGTCGCGGGCGTACATCAGCGAAACGGCATGCGGGCCGCCGTCATCCTGGGTTGCCAATGTCATGACGGTGTGGCGGTCGAGATAGGCACCAACCTTGTTCGCCAGATCGCCCTCTTCAACCGTCATTGTATGCACTCACGATGCTTGTCTCGATGGCCTTCCGTGCAAAGGGATCCATAGCTGCTTGTGAGAGGAATTGACGAGTCCATTTGATTCCGAGCCGCCATCTTAACGGATCGGGGCTTCGGCTTTCATCCTGGCGGTGCGTTCGCTCTGACGTTGCTGCGATCAGACAAAGGGCTGGACTCTTCGTCGGCGTTGTTTCCGCACAGTGTCAGGGGGCGATCACGGATGGGATCGGGTTTTGGCAACCGGCTCCGGTAGCTTGCCGGTTCGGAAATGCAGACTGCTCGTCCCCGGGCCAGCGTTGACGGCTATGCGCCTACCGCACTCAAGCGCGGCTTGGCCTTGAGGCCCAGTTTCTTGTGCAGCAGTTCCCCCACCGGGCAGCTCGAGAGCACCAGATCGCCAGAGGTGGCAGGCAGCGAGAAGCCGCAGCTCAGCGCTCCTGTGCAGTGGTTGAGGGTGCAGTAGACGTCGGTAAATTCGGGGCCGGGGTCGGGGTTGACCAGCCCCGTCATCGCCAGGGCGGTTGCGACCCGAAAACCCACCGAAGGACAGTCAAGCACTTCAATATCGGTCCATCTCTCCAAATCCATTGGAGTACTCCTTGTGCTTTTAAATTTGTTACCGAGGAGAAATGTAGCATAGGTTTTTCTGGAAAGGGGGAAATCAATCAATTTAATTCCGGAGTACAGGATCAGTGCCCGGGTCACCGCTGTTCTGCTGCGCGCTCTGGCTTTTAATGTGGCTTGGGAGCCGTCTGTACGGCGCGGTCGTACACCAGCCCCCTGGGGTCGAGGCGGCACTCCGGGCTCAGCGTATGGGCGCGGGCCGTCTGCGCATCGATGAGATGCACCACGCTTACGCCCCGGGCGTGAAGATAGTCGGCCAGCAGTCGTCGGTGGCAGTACGCGGGGAGGCGCTCGGCGCAGAGTAGCGCCACGGGGCCGCTCTGTTCGGCCAGCCGGACCAGTTGCTCGACCGCCTTGCTGAACGTCTCCGACATCATGTGATCGGCAAATTCACGCAGCTCCTCGCCCAGCGCGTTGTGGGGCGACATCGGGTCGCTGTGGCGCAGCCCGCCGAAAACCTTGCCGGTGAGGTGGTAGGTGATCCCGCGCGGTTCGACCAGCTGGCGCAATGCTTCGGCATCAAAATGGGGGAAGCGTCGCGATCGCGGCACCGTCCGGATATCCACGAGCTGGCGGATGTCGGCATCAACGAGCAGTTGCAGAAACGCTTCGGGTTCGCGGTTGCTGTGGCCGAGGGTGTAGAGGGTTGGCGGGTTCATCGGTTCAGTGTCGGGGCAATCGCAGCCGGTGCCGCTGCGCGCGTTCCCCGCAACCAGATCCTGTGCGCCTGGGATGGGACTCCGTCTTAGTACGTTTCAAGCAAGCGCACCAAGGCCTTCAGTTTCTCGTCCTCTTCCAACGCGCCCTCCCAGAACGGGTAGGTGATCGCTTCGTCGCCCGCCCCGATAGTGAGTTGGGCCTCGAAGGCTGTTGCGCCTTCGGGCATGGGGTGTTCGCTGGGGATGCCGAGGGCGTCGATGGCGGCGAGCAGTTGGTCTTGCTGCGCCGGGGTCAGTTTGCCCTTGCGCGGTGGTTTGCTGGCATAGGTGCCGCTGGTGATCACGTAGTCGCCGTTGCCGCTGATATCGACGCCGAAGGCGTAGTCTTCTTCGCCTACGACCTGGAATTTTAGTGGTTTCATGGAACTGCCCCCCTTGGTTTCTGTGCCTCCACTACAAGTGTAGTTGCCGGCCGCTGGTGTTGGTTTTGCGGGATTGCGGCGAGGGGCTCTTTGATTTGGTTTCAACGGCTATTGTCGGGTTACGCTGCGCTAACCCGACCTACTTTTTGTATCGATCCACATCGGTCGTTCATTTTTCTGCGTGCCGGTGTCCTCGACGCCGCTTCGGGGGATAATGGCGGGCGATGGAATCCCGGCCGTTCACTGCACCCCTCAACAATCCGCTCTATTACCTCGCGAACTTCCGCACCGTGCTGGCGTGGGTGGGGACGCACCATGCGGATCTTCTGACCGACGATGAGCGCGCGCGTCTGGCGGGGTTCGAAGCGCTGCCCCGCTCCGCCCAGGCGCTGCTGGTGCGCATGGTGATGCGCTCGGGGTGCCTGTTTCGTCTGAGCAAGCTGCGCTACCCCGAGCTGGGGGCGCCGGTGGTGGAGGCGCTGGAAGCGTTGGAGGCTGATGGCTGGATCGACCCGCGGCCGGTACTGTCGCTGGAAGAGCTTTTTGGTTTGCACACCCGCCCCGAACTGGCACAGGCGCTGGCGGATGACATTGCGCGGGTGGGGCTGAAACGCTCCGCGACGAAACAGGCGCTGCTCGCGGCCTTGAGTGAGCAGGCAATGGAGCCCAGGCCGCTGACGGAATGGTGGCCGGAGAGCGACGATCGCGTGGTGGCGCTGACCTGCATGCCGCTGTTCGAGCGGGTGCGGCTGCTGTTCTTCGGCAATCTGCGGCAGGACTGGTCGGAGTTCGTGCTGACCGAACTGGGTCACCAGCGCTACGAGTCCGTGCCCTTCTCCGCCGCCTCCCGCGCCTTTCAGGTGCGCGACGAGGTCGACAGCTATCTCCATCTGCATGCCTGCCGGGAACGGCTGGAGGCGGATGAGGCGCCCGCTGAGATCTGGCAGGCCGTGCCGACGGCAGCCGCACCCAATCCCTGGCTGGAGAGCCGGCGCGGGCGGGTGCTGTATGCGTTGGGCTGCAAGGCCGAACGCCGGGGGGACCCGGTGCTGGCGCTGGCCGCCTGGGGTGCGAGCACGCATCGCGAGGCGCGGCTGCGGCGGTTGCGGTTGATGGAACGGCGCGGCGAACACGTGCAGGCCTTTCCTCTGGTCGAGGCGGCGCTGGCTGCGCCGCGTTGTGGTGCCGAGCGCCAGGGGCTGGAGCGGCTGCGCTCGCGGTTCGCGAAGCGTCTCGGACAGTCGCTGCCTGCCCGGCAGCGCGCGGCCGCCATCCCAACCGTCGCGTTGACGCTGCCGCCGCTGGCGAAGGAGTCAGTGGAAAGCGCGGTGGCGGCGCATCTGTCGCGGGCCGACGCGCCGGTGCATTACGTCGAGAACCGCCTGTTCAACGCCCTCTTCGCCCTGCTCTGCTGGCCGGCGTTGTATGCGCCGCTGCCGGGCGCGTTCTTTCACCCTTTTCATGCCGCGCCGGCGGATCTCGATCGCGAAGATTTCGTGGCGCGCCGGCGGCGGCTGTTCAACGACTGTCTCGCCGCCCTGACAACGGACGACTATCGCCGGCGCATTGTGGCGACCTGGCAGGAGAAAGCGGGCATCACCAACCCCTTCGTGCACTGGCCGACGGTGACGCTGGAACTGATCGAGTTGGCGTTGGCGTGCATCCCCGCCGCGCATCTCGCGGCGGTGTTCGAACGCATGCTCGCCGATCTGCGCCATCACCGCTCGGGCCTGCCGGATCTGATCCAGTTCGCACCGCCCGGTTACCGGCTGATCGAGGTGAAGGCGCCGGGCGACCGGCTGCAGGATCATCAGCGGCGCTGGCTGGCCTACTGTCTGGCGCATGGCATCGAGGTCGCCGTCTGCCAGGTGAGCTGGGAGGAGCCGGCATGATGCGGGTCGCCGTGCACACGCTGTGCGAGTTTGCCGCCCGCAGCGGCGATCTCGATCACCGCTATACCCCCTCCCCCAGCGCGGATGAGGGCATCGCGGGACATGCCCGCGTGCGGGCGCGGCGCGGCGCGCACTACGTGGTGGAGCTGCCGCTGGCCGGCGAGTGCGAGGGGCTGGCGCTCAGCGGGCGCGCCGATGGTTACGACACCCGCAAGCAGTGTCTGGAGGAGATCAAGACCCACCGCGGCGATCTGTCGCGGCTCTCCGCCGCGCAGCAGGCGCTGCACTGGGCGCAGCTGCGTGCCTACGGGGCGCTGTTGTGCGCCAGCGAGGGTCTCGACGCCATCGAGCTGGCGCTGGTCTATTACGACGTCGGCCGCGATCGCGAGACACGCCTCACCGAACAGGCGAACGCGGCGACGCTGTGGGAACTGCTGGCGACGCTGTGCCGTGTTTACCGGCGCTGGGCCGAGCAGGAAGAGGCGCATCGTGCGGCGCGCGATGCCGCGCTCGCCGGTTTGCGGTTTCCGTTCGGCGACTTTCGCAAGGGCCAGCGCGCGCTGGCGGAGACGGTCTACAAGACGGTCTGCACCGGCCAGCATCTGCTGCTGCAGGCCCCGACCGGCCTCGGCAAGACCGCGGGCACCCTCTTCCCGGCGCTGATGGCCATGCCGCGCCAGGGGCTGGACCGCGTCTTCTATCTCACCGCGCGCAACACCGGGCGGCAACTGGCGCTCGACGGGCTGGCCCGCATTCGTGACGGGCAGGAGGCCGCGCTGCCGCTGCGGGTGCTGGAACTCCCGGCGAAAGAACACGCCTGCGAGCATCCCGATCTCGCCTGCCACGGTGAATCGTGTCCGTTGGCGAAGGGCTTTTTCGACCGCCTGGCCGAGGCGCGCCACAGCGCCGCGAACAGCGCCGGGTTTCTCGATCGGGACCGCCTGCGCGAGGCGGCGCTGGCCCATCAGATCTGCCCCTACTACCTGGGCCAGGAGATGGCGCGCTGGGCGGATGTGGTGATCGGCGACGTGAATCGCTACTTCGACCAGCAGGCGTTGCTCTACGCGCTGACGCAGCAGGACGACTGGAAGACGGTGCTGCTGATCGACGAGGCCCACAACCTGATCGGCCGCGCACGCGGCATGTACAGCACCGAATTCACCCAGCAGCGGGTGCTGGCGGTGAAGCGCCGGGCACCCGCCGCGCTGAAACGCTCGCTCGGCAAACTGGCGCGGCAGTGGAGCAGCCTGGTGGCTCGCCACGAATTGACCGTACGGCCCGACCAAACCACCGGGTCCGATAAATCCCCCTGTAGGAGCGACTTCAGTCGCGAATCCCTTGACGGCGCCCCGGATATGACTGCTATCGCGACTGAAGTCGCTCCTACAAGCACAGGCACAGGCACAGGCGTGGCATCCGGGGGCATCGCTCAACGGGAGGCCGGCTTCATCGATCTCCCCGCGGAACTCACGCTGGCCGCGTTGGGGGTGATCACCGCCATCTCCGAATATCTCGCCGACGAGCCGGCTGATCTCGAATTGCAGGAGTTGCTGTTCGAGGCCATCCGTTACGTGCGCCTGGCGGAGTGCTTCGGGGATCATTCGCTGTGCGAACTGGACCGCCACGGCCGGGGCCGCGCGGTGCTGGCGATCCGCAACCTGATTCCCGCCGATTTTCTCGCACCGCGGTTTGCCAGCGCGCACAGCACGATTCTGTTCTCGGCCACGCTCGCCCCGGCGCACTACCGCCGCGACCTGCTGGGCCTGCCGCCGGACACCCTGTGGCAGGACATCGAAAGCCCCTTCGGCGCGCATCAACTGCAGGTGCGACTGGAGACCAGCATCAGCACGCGCCTGGCGGATCGCGAGGCCTCGGTGCAGCCCATCGCCGCGCTGATGGCCGCGCAGTATCGAGAGCATCCCGGCAACTATCTGGCCTACTTCAGCAGCTTCGCCTACCTCGAGGCCGTCCACGCGGGGTTTCTGCACGCCGCGCCGCAGGTGCCGACGTGGCACCAGTCGCGGGGCATGTCGCCGCAGGCGCGCCAGGCATTCATCGATCGCTTCGTCGCCGACGGCGAGGGCATCGGTTTCGCGGTGCTGGGCGGCGCCTTCGCCGAGGGCATCGACCTGCCCGGCAGGCGGCTGGTCGGCGCCTTCATCGCCACCCTGGGATTGCCGCCTTTCGATGCGTGGCACGAGATTCTGCGCGAGCGCCTGGAACAACGTTTCGGCCGCGGTTATGACTACGCCTACCTCTACCCCGGGCTGCAGAAGGTGGCGCAGGCGGCCGGGCGGGTGATTCGCACGCCGGAGGATCAAGGGGTGGTGATTCTGATCGATGAGCGGTTTGCCCGACCGGATGTGGTGCGGTTGCTGCCGGGTTGGTGGTTTGGCGGTGCCCCGCGGGATCGATAGCTCTCACCCTCACTGTGCAACCCGAACATTGTTTACGAATTGAACCGGGCACATGGTTTACACCTTAGTCACTGATGTGATGCCATTGTTTTGGCATCAGTATTTGTTTGGTTCGTTGGTTGAGGATGCCCAGTCGATGAAAG
>QQUJ01000024.1 GCA_008501635.1 Pseudomonadota bacterium | reverse complement strand
ATGCCTTGTTTGTACTGAGTGCATTGACCAATCTGTACCTGGCGCGGCGACGATTGCGATGCCCGACATAGGATTGGTGCGCCTGATAAACCGCAACGGCGCACAAAACGGCTAGAAAACGGCCCATATTGAGCCGAATACTGCCTGAAAACGCTCCTTATGATGAAAAACACAAACATATTGAATCGGCCGTGCTGGTTTGCATCACTTATTCAGACGTTCCCTAAGGATTGAAACATGGGGTGAGGTTAAAAGATCGCTATTAATGCTACTGTAGATTCGGTGGTAAAATTGCAGTCCGCGGTACGGTCGCGGCTGCGGTGGACATAGCGCGAGGTTCTAGCCGCCGTAGGAGCGGTTTCACCCGCGAACACCGTAGCCGGATTCGGGGTTATCTTCGCGGATATATTCGATCCTGCAAAGGGTGGGGCGGTTCGATTAAGGATCGTGAGATTCCACGCTGACGAGAAACCAGCCAGTTTTAACCTTGACGGGAATGTGCACGGACTTTCATGGGCAGGAGGGGCGGTGGCCTCGCCGGACCGGATGCAGAAGCCCGACCCATGATGCATTTAATCAGAGATTCTAGGGAGTTAGAGATCGGGTAGCGTTTCTGGCGCCTGTTATTACATTAGACAGACCGTAAGGAAGTGAAGTCTGCAGAGATGCTTGTCGCTTAACGTGTGGTAGGGTCCGTTAAATTTACCTCCCAATCGTGGAGCGGCATGACATCATGTCTATGCGAGCGGCAGGTGGCTAGATCAAGCAAATAAAGTTTCGGCATGGAGTTGATTTATGAGCCTGGTGGTAACAGGTGGCTCGGGATTTATTGGTAGCAACTTTATACTGGATTGGCTCAGGGAATACGACGAGCCGATTGTAAATCTCGATAAACTGACGTATGCGGGGAATCCTGAAAATCTGGCTTCACTGGCGGGTGACGCAAGGTACAATTTCTTTCACGGCGATATTGGCGATCGTGAGCCTCTTGCCACGGTGCTGCGGCGCAGCCAACCACGCGTGATACTCAATTTCGCCGCAGAGTCCCATGTGGATCGCTCGATCCATGGACCAGAAGATTTCATTCAGACCAATATCGTTGGCACTTTCCGCTTGCTGGAAACGGTTCGTGAGTATTGGAATGACCTGGAGGGCGAGTCTCGCGACCAATTTCGATTTCTGCACGTCTCGACCGATGAGGTCTATGGTTCTCTCGCGCTGGAAGATCCAGCATTCACAGAAACTAAGCGCTATGAACCTAACAGTCCCTACAGCGCCAGCAAGGCCTCTTCCGACCACCTGGTGCGGGCATATCACCACACCTACCGACTCCCGGTGCTGACCACCAACTGTTCCAACAACTACGGGCCGTATCAGTTTCCAGAAAAGTTAATTCCTCTCGTAATACACAATGCACTCAACGGAAAACCACTGCCGATCTATGGCGATGGGCAGCAGATACGGGACTGGCTCTATGTCGGTGACCATTGCAGCGCAATTCGCAGGGTGCTCGAAGCCGGTAAACCCGGCGAGGTCTACAATATTGGCGGCCTCAACGAAAAAACCAATATGGAAATTGTCCATACTCTTTGCGACATTCTGGGCGAATTGCACCCAACCAATCATGACTCCACATTTTCTACCTATCAGGATTTGATCTCGTTCGTTAAGGATCGCCCCGGACACGACAGACGTTACGCGATAGATGCGACCAAGATTGAAAGGGATCTTGATTGGCGGCCAGCGGAGACCTTTGACAGCGGTATCCGAAAAACCGTGAGATGGTATCTGGACAATCAGGACTGGGTGGAACGTGTTACCAGTGGTGAGTACCGGCATTGGGTTGAGAGGCACTACACGTGACGATTCTTCTGCTGGGTGCCAATGGTCAGGTCGGGTGGGAGCTGAGGAGATCTCTCGCGCCACTGGGACCGCTCGTCGCGTGTGACAGAGGCGATATTGATCTGGAAGATCTCGATCGCCTTCGATCTACCCTTCGCAGGATTACTCCATCGTTTGTGGTGAATGCAGCGGCATATACAGCAGTGGACAAGGCAGAAAGTGAGCCGGACCGGGCTTATCGCATCAACGCCGAAGCAGTGGAGCTTCTGGCGCGAGAATCTAAACGGCTCAATAGTTGGTTGGTACACTACTCCACCGATTATGTTTTCGATGGTGAAAAATCCACCCCCTATCGGGAGGACGATAAGCCGAACCCCCTCAGTGTCTACGGAAAATCAAAGCTTGAGGGTGAACGGGCGATACAGGAAAGTGGATGCCACTACCTGATCTTCCGCACCAGCTGGGTATACGCGGCTCGGGGGCACAACTTCATCAGGACTATTCTCCGCCTGGCTAGAGAGCGCGAGGAACTGAATATAGTTGCCGATCAGTTCGGAGTACCCACCGGTGCCGAACTACTCGCGGATGTATCCACGCTCGCGATCCACAATCTACTAATCAACAAACACCCTCTCCCCCTGGGAGAGTGCAGGGTTGGGGGGGGCAACAACCGCCTTGCGCGCGATGGAAGTTTTGGCAATGATCTTCAGTCCACGGACCGATCCGACATCTACCATCTTGTCCCCAGCGGAGAAACCTCCTGGCATGGATTTGCCCAACACATAATCGCTGCCGCAGCGAGGCGCGGCTTTGAACTGCGCGCACCACCAGATCGCGTGTATCCTATTGCGACATCGGAGTATCCAACCCCTGCAAAACGCCCCGCGAGCTCGCGACTTGATACGCAGAAGCTGCGCAAGGCATTTGGTATATTTCTCCCGGCGTGGGAGGAGGGGGTGGAGCGGGTGGTTGGGGAGGTAGTGGGGAGTGGGGAAAGCAGATGAACAGCTTGAAGTTTGGAAGGTGGCTATGCAGCTGGTGAAATCGGTTTACGAACTGACGGCCGGATTTCCCGGTGAGGAGCGATTTGGTCTGATAGAGCAAATGCGGCGAGCTGCGGTGTCAACCTCAAGTAACCTAGCAGAGCGCGCTGGGCGCAACCACGCTAAGGAAAAACCGCAGTTTATCGGCATCTCCCGTGGCTCACTGGCAGACCTAGAGACTCAGTTACAACTGGCGGTAATGCTCAATTTCGCCCCGAAAGATCACATTGCTTTCGAATTGGCTGACCGAGCAGGAAAGTTATTGACAGGGTTACATGAAAAGTGGCGTATGAAATGAATGCCCCCAGCCCCCATTCACCACTCCCCACTCCCCAAAGAAGGGGAATCATCTTGGCTGGAGGTTCCGGCACGCGCCTGTATCCAGTTACCAGGGTGATCTCCAAACAGTTACTGCCGGTCTTCGACAAGCCGATGATTTACTACCCGTTATCGACCCTCATGCTGGCAGGTATTCGGGAAATCCTGATTATCTCCACCCCCCATGACACACCCCGCTTCGAAGAACTCCTCGGCGATGGTTCTCAGTGGGGCCTCGAGATCCGTTACGCTGTACAGCCATCACCCGATGGGCTGGCCCAGGCCTTTCTCATTGGTGAAGCCTTCATCAAGGATTCTCCATCAGCCCTGGTGCTTGGAGACAATATTTTCTACGGTCATTCTTTGCACAAGCTTCTCGCTTCAGCCAATCAGCGAGAAGAGGGAGCGACTGTATTTGCCTATCACGTACAGGACCCCGGGCGTTATGGCGTCATCGGATTCGATAACAACGGGCAGGTAACAACGCTTGAGGAGAAACCAGAGCGCCCTAAATCGAGCTATGCGGTAACCGGGCTTTACTTCTATGACAACACCGTTTCAGAGCTTGCGAAGCAGCTCAAGCCTTCTCAACGAAATGAGTTGGAGATCACCGATCTGAACCGACTGTACCTGGAGGCGGGTAATTTGTCGGTGGAACTAATGGGGAGAGGTTACACTTGGCTTGACACTGGAACACATGAAAGCCTGCTCGAAGCCAGTCAATTTGTTCAGACCATCGAACACCGCCAAGGGCTCAAAATAGCGTGTCCGGAAGAGATTGCTTTCCGTCAGAATTGGATCAATTCAGATCAATTGGAGAGCCTTGCTGGGCCGATGCATAATATCGCGTACGGTCAATACCTCATGCAGGTACTTCGAGGGAAGAGGATAGGTTCTAGTTCAACCAGCTATCTGTTGTAGAGTTCTTATGAAAGTAACAGAAACTGCTATTCCTGATGTAAAGATTCTCGAGCCCAAAGTCTTTAGCGACGAGCGTGGTTTCTTTTACGAGAGCTTTAACCGGAAAGCGTTCGAAGAGGCAACCGGTCTGTCGCCACTATTTGTTCAAGACAATCATTCCAGATCAGCGAAAGGCGTACTGCGGGGATTGCATTATCAGCTGCCGCCTAAAGCACAGGGAAAACTGGTACGTGTGGTGCGGGGCGAAGTATTTGATGTTGCAGTCGATATACGCCAAGGCTCGCCTACCTTTGGCCTGTGGATCGGTGTAACTCTGTCGGCGGAGAATAGGAATCAGCTTTGGATCCCTGAGGGATTCGCCCACGGTTTTCTAGCGCTGTCTGATTCAGCAGAGTTTCTCTACAAAACTACTGACTACTATGCCCCTGATTTTGAGCGATGTATCCTCTGGAATGACCCCGATATCAACATAACGTGGCCAATTAAAAGTAAAATACGTTTATCTGATAAAGATCAAAACGCTTTGCCAATTAGAAATGCAGATCTCTTTGTGGATCTCCGGTAGCATCTAACGTAACGAAACCAGTAAGCACCGGTATACCGTCAATGAATAGCACCGATACTAAAGACTTGCAGGAAAGACTTAAGCAGCTCGAAGAGGAAAACGAGCTGCTGTTGCTCCAACTCCATCAGGTGCAGGAAGAATTGGAGCACTATTTCCTGCTTAACCAAAAAAATGAACGGGAGCTTGGCGAAAGGGAAAGGGGGTATGCCGCAGTCACTCCGATCACCATTTCCCCGGTGATCACCGCGCAGAAAGCAAACCCGCTCTTGCGGCTCACTGACCTGCTCGGTTGGACGGTGAGCATCAAGGCACAAGTTTTACAGCAATCCGGCTTCTTCGACGAAGAGTGGTATCTGAAGCAATACCCCGATGTTGCAGAAGCAGGCAAGGATCCCATAGAGCACTACCTACGCTTTGGAGCAACAGAAGGACGTAACCCCAGCCAGCGTTTCGACACTCAGTGGTATCTGCAGAATTACCCTGATGTGGCAAAAGCTGGTATGAATCCTCTTCTGCATTACATCCGTTTCGGTAAGGCGGAAGGGCGTCAGCCGTCCTGGAATCAGAAAGCCGGCGCGGATATCAGTGCTTATGCGCAATTTGTAGACAACCTGTCGAGGCAGAACTCCGATCGGGCGCAGGAAGTTGCCCACCTGAAGCGCGAACTACAGGGTAGCCGTGAGGAATACAAGAAACTCACAGGCGATCGTGGTCGTGAGATCGAGACGCTCAACGAGGTCCGGGCGCAGCTGGAGCAGGAAAGGTCGGTGCTCGCGGAACGGTACGAGGCGCAGGCGCAGCTCGCGGCCGAACGTGGTCGTGAGATCGAGGCACTCAACGAGGCCCGGGCGCAGCTGGAGCGGGAAAGGTCGGCGCTAGCGGAACGGTACGAGGCGCAGGCGCAGCTCGCGGCCGAACGTGGTCGTGAGATCGAGGCACTCAACGAGGCCCGGGCGCAGCTGGAGCAGGAAAGGTCGGCGCTCGCGGAACGGCACGAGGCGCAGGCACAACTCGCGGCCGAACGTGGTCGTGAGATCGAGGCACTCAACGAGGCCCGGGCGCAGCTGGAGCAGGAAAGGTCGGCGCTCGCGGAACGGCACGAGGCGCAGGCGCAGCTCGCGGCCGAACGTGGTCGTGAGATCGAGGCACTCAACGAGGCCCGGGCGCAGCTGGAGCAGGAAAGGTCGGCGCTCGCGGAACGGTACGAGGCGCAGGCGCAGCTCGCAGCCGAACGTGGTCGTGAGATCGAGGCACTCAACGAGGCCCGGGCGCAGCTGGAGCGGGAAAGGTCGGTGCTCGCGGAACGGTACGAGGCGCAGGCGCAGCTCGCGGCCGAACGTGGTCGTGAGATCGAGGCACTCAACGAGGCCCGGGCGCAGCTGGAGCAGGAAAGGTCGGCGCTCGCGGAACGGCACGAGGCGCAGGCACAACTCGCGGCCGAACGTGGTCGTGAGATCGAGGCACTCAACGAGGCCCGGGCGCAGCTGGAGCAGGAAAAGGCAGCGCTAGCAGAAGAGCTTGAAGAGCAAGCGCAGCTCGCGGCCGAGCGGCTGAAGCAACGCAACGAACTTCAGCAGAAAAACCAAAATTGGCAAGCGGCCGAAACCGAATTGACCACGCGCCAACAACTCATGCAAGAAGAAATGGTCAGGGCAGAGGCTCAGCTAGACCTCATCAAAGACATGCTCCTTAGAGAGCCTGGTCTATGAGCGCCAAATCTACAAATCGCCGCCGCAAAAAAAAGGTAAAAGAGACTGGTGAAGTAATTAGCGAACACCGGGAACCCGAGGTCGTCCCTTACGATGAAAACCTTCTAGAGCGCGCTCGTACTCAATGGCAATTCGGTGACTGGCAAAGCCTCGTTGGGCTCGATCGCGGTTCATTGCAACACCACCCCGACCGCGCCAAGCTTGCCATGCTGGCCGCCGCCGGCAGATTGCAAACGGATCAGACCGCCGAAGCCCGGCACTATATTCGCCTTGCACAGGATTGGGGTGTAAGCAAAAAGCTAATTAGCCAGATCCTGATAGCCGGCGTGCATAACAGCCTCGGCCGGGCAGCCGCCATCAGCAACCAACAGCACCGCGCGTTGCAACATTTCGAAAACTCAATCGCTATAGGTACACCCGGTAGCGCCAAATCCCTGATCGCTAATGCGCGGGCGAGGTATGAGCTTGAAACTATGGGCTTGCTGCCTGGTAGCCAAGGTCGTTTGCAGCAATACCAGGCGCTGGTAAACATAGATAAGCAATTCGATAATCCAGGCAATACCAATACGCCTTCGCCGACTCCTATCAGCGAAGCGCATACCTTTTACATCAAGCTTGGCCAAACGCACGAAGACAAACCTATTCCCTTCTTACTCATCGATTCCAAATCGCTGCCCCGTTCTGGCTTGCACTACCTAAAAAGCACATTGAGTAGAGTATTCGGTGAACATTTCTCGTTCTGCGAGTGGTATCAAGAACCCGGTTGTTGCAAAAGAATGCCATGTGCGTTGACCGGATTTGCAACTCACGCTGAACAAACCGGAAACCTACGCATTCGATTAACCAAGTCTCACGATTTCGATCTAGCTGATCCAATATTTGATACGAACCGCTACTTGCGACGACTTGTGCTCGTTCGTGAT
Organism: Pseudomonadota bacterium; assembly: GCA_008501635.1. NCBI lineage: Bacteria > Pseudomonadati > Pseudomonadota > Pseudomonadota bacterium. Next base: position 21,229 of record QQUJ01000024.1, on the reverse strand, counting down.
CCACTCTTTATACTGACTTCGTGGTTTGCCTTGGACCAACTCGATGCACACAAAGCTATTCTTGCCAAGAATGGGATCAGTATCAATAAAATATGGTTGGCACACGAAAAGGAAGTGCTGAAACCGGCCTATGATTTGTTGAACGAGTACTTCAATCCACCATCACTCCAACAGCTTACTAAGTGGCTAGAAAATAAGTCTCAATACATTGCGAGTTTCATGGGGAAATGGCTAAAACCCTTACTTGCGCAATCTGAAAGTTACGTGCAGGTCGTGTGCTACGAGGACGTAAACCGTTATATCGAGAGCATAGCCACCGAGTTCAAATTGCATTTACCCGATACGAAAGTGAAAGCTATCGAGGAAGCGGTCCGCCAAGCTGAACGACAGTTCAAGAAACGCGAAGACCCATTTCATGTATCGTCGATATATTTGTCCGACTACATCCGGAGTAACAAAATGTTGTTCAAGAAGGTAGCTAATGAATTAGTCGAATTAGAGGTTTGGGGAAATTTGATCAACAGCCAGTAGATTTTTAGCATGGAGATATATACATGAAAGTGCTTGTTCTTGGCGGTGACGGTTTTTGTGGTTGGCCTACAGCGTTACATCTTTCCAGCATAGGCCATGATGTCATCATCGTCGACAATCTCTCACGCCGTAAAATCGACATTGAGTTGGAGGTGGAATCGCTTACCCCCATTGCGCCGATGTCTATACGTCTAGCCGCTTGGAAAGAAAGAACTGGCAAACAGATCGGTTTCTATAACATTGATGTGTCTAAGCAATACCGCGTTCTGCTTGATCTTATTGTTAATGAAAAAGTAGATGCCATCATTCATTTCGCGGAACAGCGTGCAGCACCTTATTCGATGAAAGGTTCCAAAGGCAAGCGCTATACTGTGGATAACAACCTAAATGCCACCAACAACGTGTTGTGTGCCATCGTCGAGTCTGGACGAGATGTGCATTTGGTTCACCTTGGCACTATGGGCGTTTATGGTTATGGTACCGCCGGAATGAAAATTCCGGAAGGTTATTTCAAAGTGCAAGTCGTCACCGACACCGGCGATATTGTCGAACAGGAAATTCTATACCCAGCAAACCCTGGCAGTGTTTATCACATGACCAAGACGCAAGACGCGCTGATGTTTGCCTTCTATAACAAGAACGATGGTATTCGCATCACCGACCTGCACCAAGGCATTGTCTGGGGCACTAATACCCTTGAAACGGAATTGGACCCGAGACTTATTAATCGCTTCGATTACGATGGCGACTACGGTACAGTACTTAATCGTTTCCTCATGCAATCCGCAATTGGTTTTCCGCTCACCGTGCACGGAACCGGAGGTCAGACACGCGCCTTCATACACATTCGGGATACCGTGCGCTGTATAGAGATAGCTCTTGCCAACTCACCCAAGCATGGTGAAAAAGTAAAAATCTTCAATCAAATGACCGAAACCCATCGTGTCCAAGAACTGGCGGAACTGGTTTCCCGTCTCACTGGTACGCAAATTAGTTACCTACCTAATCCGCGTAAGGAAGACGACGAAAATGATCTTCACGTCGAGAACAAATGCTTCCTGGATTTAGGTTTGAAACCGACAACATTGGAAAACGGTCTTCTGCTTGAAGTAGCCGATGTAGCTAAAAAATACGCTGACCGTTGTGACCGTACGAAGATCGTGTGTACATCATTCTGGACCAGTGCAGAAGAAGAGCGTAGTAAACAAAAAGGAATTTGATATGGGAAACGTGTTGGTTACTGGCGGTTGCGGTTTCATCGGTGCGAATCTTGTGCCGATACTACGTGCTAAGGGGCACCGTGTCGCGATCTTGGACAACTTCTCGCGTGGTTCGCGCGATTATCTGGAAGACTCAACCACCTACGAAATCATTGAGGCCGATATTCGCGACGAGGATGCCATTGCTCAAGCAGTAAAAGGAAGAGACGCTATCATCCATCTGGCAGCCTATGGTTCTGTCGTAGAATCAGTCGCTGCACCGGAAGAGAATTATTCAGTGAATGCCGAAGGTACCTTCAAGGTCTTGAATGCGGCAAGAAAAGCGGACGTAAGGCAAGTGGTGTTTTCCTCCACCGGTGGCGCCCTGATCGGCAACGCAATGCCCCCTGTGAATGAGCAATCACTTCCCAAACCCATTTCTCCCTATGGCGCCAGCAAGCTGGCGGGAGAGGGGTATTGTTGTGCCTTCGCAAATGCCTACGACATGAGTGTGACAGCTCTGAGGTTCGCCAACGTAGTTGGACCGATCAGTTGGCACAAAAAGGGGGCAGTTACAGCATTCTTCAAAGCCATCATAACCGGTCAGCCGATCCATATTTACGGGGACGGTAGTGCCACCCGCGATTTTCTCTATGTTGAAGATCTGTGTCGCGGAATTACGGCGGGTTTGGAACTCAATAAACCGGGATTCAACACCTACCATTTAGCCAGCGGCCGTGAAGTATCTATCAAGGAACTTGCTATAATCGCGTGCGAAGCTGCATCAGCACCAAACCATACTATTCATTTTCTCAATAAGAGAAAGGGCGAAGTGGAGCGTAACTTTGCCACCTATGAATTGGCTCAGCGCGAATTGGGATTTTCACCGTTGGTATCTATTGAAGACGCAATGGCGCACACTTGGAATTGGTTCAAAGAAGTACATATTACTGAAATTCAGAATGACTCCTAATTAGGCTCTCCTTTAAACTAATCTTTGCTATCCGATTATCAATAACAGTCGAGCTAGTGTTTCAGATATGCATGCTATGCTACATACATTACGTTCGAGAGTATCTAAAGAGTGGCCCGAAAAGCAACCTCTGGTCTCTGTAATTACCGTAGTAAGAAATATGCGGAAAACCATTGAACAGAGCGTAGTATCAGTACTAGACCAGAGCTACAGAGCTATTGAGTATATCGTTATCGATGGCCATTCAACTGACGGTACAAGTGAAATTCTTGCTCCGTACGTCACGAAAATATCAAAGTATATTCGGGAAGAGGATGAATCTTTATATCATGCTATGAACAAGGGGCTCCATATTGCCAAAGGAGACTTTGTACTATTTCTCAATGCTGATGATTATTACCGACAAGAGACGGTGGAAAAACTTGTTGAACAATGGATTGCTTCTGGTGCTGACATTGTCTCTGCACAGTCAAACGAAACCGATTCCAACGGTAGTGCACTTAAAAGATCAGCATACATGCAATATAACTCCACCGTTTTGTTGGGTATGCCGTTTAGGCATGAGTTAATGCTGATTCCAAAAGACATCTACTTGCGTATTGGATACTACAATTCTACTTATCGAATTCTGGCTGATTGGGAATTTTCAAAACGATTGTGGCGCGCCGGTGTCAGAGCTAGTCAGATGCGATCCCCCTTGATGTTTATGAGAAACACTGGGGTATCCATCACTGATTTCTCAAAACGTGTTGAAGAATCCAGAATGCTTATGCGCGATGAATTTCCTTTTTTGGACGCGGAGACATGTACTCGAATATCTGATCCACGAGCCTGGAATAAGAATCTATGTTTAGAGCTGCTCGAAAAATATAGCGAGAACTATCATTTTAGCCTCTTGGTAAAAGATTATGGATTTAGAAGGCAACTCATTACGTCCGCCGACTTGAAATTAGCACCGGTAACAGATGACTACAAAGCATTGTCAATAGTCATTCCGGTTTACAACGCGGAGAGTACACTTGAGCGAGCTCTCAATTCGGCGTTAGCCGATAGTGATGAAAATGTTGAAATTATTTGTGTAGATGATTGCTCCACAGACAATAGTATAAATATTCTCAGCAAGCTAGGGCAGGATAAGCGCGTTCAAATTATAGTGAATAACTACAATGTAGGGGTTTCTCGCTCACGCAATATTGGTCTCCATTCTGCGCAGGGGAAATACGTATTTTTCTTAGATGCGGATGATGAATTAAATATAGAAGAAATAATGCAGGGTTTGGCGAAAGCGGAAGAACATAATTCTGATGCTATGATCATGGCATACGAAATTGTTGGAAAATCGGGAGTTACAATCCGCTCAAAAGTGCCAAATGGTGAAACTCTCATAAACAAACGCTTTAGCGAAATCTCGAGTTATTTTATGACGCCAGATTATCCTAAAGCGAATGGGCCACGTACTGCGGGTGAAGGGTTTTGGTCGTGCTTATATCGCACAGAGCAGGCTAGGAATATTCTTTTTCGTGAAGATCTATCATACGGGGAAGATAGTCTGTTTTTTCTTTCATTTATGTCCCAGGCAAAGCGTATTACCTGGATAGATCAATTGTCGTACCGTTATCATGTAAATCCCGGCTCGGCGATGACTCGGATTAGTACTAAACGGTTGCTTAATACAATTCAATGGAGGGTCTGGGCAAGTACCATACTAATCAATAATGAAGCAGAAGAACTAGCAAAGTTTATTTGTACAAAATATTGGCCAGCAAATTTATCAGCGTTAATGAGAAAGAGTCAATTCACTCATCAAGAAAAAAGGGAAATCAACAATTTAATACAAATTATTTCAAGCAATTACGGTGATGTGCTTGATTATTGTACCGATGATGTTAAGACAAAACAGTTCAACAAATGCAATATTACCCCATCAAAGGTGAACACAAAAACGGTCATAGCTGACCAGCGCAGTGACGCCCCCGATGTGATGCAAACGGGGCAACTCAAAGTCAACATATTCATGTCGACTGATCGAGGCGGGGCTGCTCAAGGATCTATACGTCGCATGAACGCATTACGAAATATCGGAATAGATGCACGCATTATAACCGCATTGAAATCATGCGATGTAGATTATGTATTCGAAATGATCGGGTCGGCCAATAAACGCAAAAAATTTGTTAGCTCGATCATCGATAAAATATGGAAACAAAATTACTGTACGTCAACCGAGCTGTTCTCCAACCTAGGTTCAATTGTCTCGTATCAAGACAATCGTGAATATTTCACTTCCCCAGATGTTCTCCATTTTCATTGGATGACTGGGGTTCTAGATGAGACGCAATGGCACCTTATAAAAGGTAAACCTGTTTGCTGGACACTAGCAGATATGAATCCTTTCACTGGTGGGTGCCACTATTCCGAAGGTTGCACGGGGTACATAAGTGCCTGCGAAAATTGCAATCTATTGACGTCAAATAAGAACATAGCGGCCGAACAGTGGGGTAGAAAAAAGAGTCTTTACGACCAGATAGAGCAACTTACGATAATTTGCCCTTCGCAATGGATGGCAAAACGGGTTAAGGAGAGTAGCCTACTCGGGAAAAGAGATGTGGTCGTAATACCAAATGCAATGCCAGTAAAAAAATTCATCCCACACAACCAGCTAGTCGCTAGAATCAAACTTGGCTTACCTTCTGAAGCGCTAATAATACTATTTGGAGCAGATGATAATCGCAATAAGCGAAAAGGGGGTGATATCATTAGTGGGGCTCTACATCTCTTGGCAGGACACAAATTACATGACCAAATACACTTATTGACTTTTGGTCATTACCAACTGGATTCTCCTTTTCCCTCGACCAATGTCGGCTACATTGAAGAAGAGGAAAATTTGTCATTGGTCTATAGCGCTGCGGACTGCTATTGTCTCCCGTCTCGTGAGGACAATGCACCTTTGACCGTTGCTGAAGCCATGCTTTGTGGTACACCTGTTGTTTCGACACCTGTCGGAAATGTACCTGAACTCATTTCACACAAAGAAACCGGATTCATTACGAAAGGCTGGTCTGAATCTGAAATGCTTGACGGATTGGTTTTCGTACTTTCTCATCTTCAAAAACGAAAAAATACGTCACTCCAATCACAAATCCGATCTGCAGCATATCAGCAACACGAACCATCCCAAGCGGCAGAACGGCATTACAGTGTTTATAAGAAGATTATCAAGAGCAGAACCCCAATATTAGACTGACAAATGTCGTATGGCATCTGTGAAATAGGGTGGTTTGAGTAACTTTCCATTAGGCCATACTGATTAGTAAGAATTGGAAAACTGAGCATATTTTTTTAAGTAAATATGATGCGTTAAGCATTGATGGTGGGGATATAAGGATCAGCAGTATGTTTTCTATGTACATCTTTTTGAGATTATGTAGCTGAGCTTAAGGTTTCGTGGGCATCGACAGAAAATGTGTCTCGTTCGCGGTTAAGTATTAACGATGTAGGAATCGTTGCACCATTCACTAAACTAGATTACATGCAACTTCGCCCGGATTAGTAGGAATGTGTAAAGCAACGCAGTCAATCAATCGTTAATAATGATTGCTATTAATTCGGTAAAACGAATAACGGGTATAATTTGCGGATGAAACTGAAAATGGATTCATGAAAATTACCGCCATATGTACTTGAAGACAAACTCCGGATGGCCCATCAGTTACGCAGATACAGGCACAATCCTGGATACTCTTCGAGTACACCATGTAAAAGTATTAAAAGCTTGGTTGGTTAAGCACAGAAATAGCATAGCAGTGTTGTATCCGCCATCATACTCACCCGAGTAGAATCGGGAAGAATACCTGAACCTTGATGTGAAGGACAGGGTTCACAGTGGCGAGCCGGCAAGGATAAGAGATCAGCTAAATAACAAGGTAAGGTCATGCAGGCGGATGATGCAGAAATGATGGCGCGTAGGATGAAATATTCTTGTCATGAGAGAATCCGTCATGCCGCGTAGCAGATATGGTGTTTCACTGGGTTAATAGGTGATTTAGTTAATCTTTCATGGGAGAACGATCAATGAGTCTCACTGGATCACACATCGAATATATACGTGAAAGAATGGAGAAGCTTAGTCCTTGGTATCATAACATTGACTTGGGCCATGGTCTGGTTACTCCGGGTAGAAGCTATGAGGGCATTTGGGGGATTATACGAGAGGTAATGTCTAATATAGATTATACAGATAAGGATGTATTGGATCTCGCGTCTTGGGATGGTATGTGGGCGTTTGAGGCTGAACAAAAAGGCGCGAAGAGAGTAGTTTCTACCGACACAAGGATGGAAGGATCGGAAAATTTGCTTTTTGCAAAGCATGTATTGGAATCAAAGGTCTTTCCGCTATTTAATGCCCCTGTTCAGGATCTGATTAGTAGACTTAAGATTGTCGGGATGGAGCCATATTTTGATATCGTTCATCACTTAGGACTTTTTTACCATCTTCGGGATCCATTGCTCTCATTAACCAAGGCCAGGGAGGTATTGCGTGAAGGTGGTTATATGGTATTAGAAACTGCTGCAATAGATGATAACGAACGGTCATATATGGCATGGAATGGTGTGGGCCCTGATTACCATTTTTATGGACCATCTGACACGTGGGCTCCAACAAGACTGTGTTTAAAAGAGTTGTTGATTAGAACAAGATTCGAACCAGTGTTCGAAGAAAAATGGAAGACATATGGTACGTCGGCTGACGCACTTTCGAAGTCAAAGTTTAACGTGTGCCGTTTATGTATGATCGCGAAGGCCGTACCCGGTGAAAAGCTTCATAATGTTGATGTGCAGAAGATAATCGGTAATCAGTAGGGGATAAGCTAACGTGTTTCTGATTAATACACGATTTGCGCGACAATATGCCAATAAAACTGTTCGCGGAAAAACAATGCCGATGAAACAATAATCGCTGACCGAAAGCTTAGAGAAATACCGCAAGATGACCCGTATAGTGCAGTGTCTTGACGATATGGAAGTAATCATTTCCTGGAAAAAACTCTGCGCCGCTATCGAACCGTTCTATCCGGGCCCGAAAGGCGCCGACCGGAGCCCGATCGGTATCGATCGGATGCTACGCATCCATTTCCCGCACTCGCTCAGTTTTTCCGATCGGACGGCCGAGGAAGCCCTGTACGACTCTCACGCCACACTCCTTCTTGTTAGCGTCAATTTCGGATAGGGGTCGGTTCCTGATGAAACCACCATATTCAAGTTCCAACATCTGATGGAGAGACACAACTTGAACGATCAGTTGATCCACTTGGTCAGTAAGCACCTGGATGAAAATGGGAAAAAGATCCATCGTGGGCACATAGTCGATGCCTCGATCATCAGCGCTCCCCCGCTGGATAAAGAACAAGGAAAATCAGGGAGATATGAAATTGCATCAAACCAAGAAGGGAAATAATTGGTTCTTGGGTACGGGGGCTCACATTGGCGCGGATACGGTGTACGGTCTAGTACACCAGGTGCGTGGGACTGCGGCCAAGGTTTCGGACGTGAAGATGACCGACGCGCTGATGCACGGCGAGGAGCGCGAGGCTTCAGCGACAAGGATTACGCCAACGCGTGGGCGGTGCTCATGCTCTCGAACTTATACATGGTGCGCCATCCAATTGATGGCTGCGGCAGGATGAATGTGTACGCCGTGGACCTTCGGGGTGCAGGGCGGGCGAAAAGGCCCCAAATAATAGGGTAATAACGCGATGATCTGAGAGTTTACGCGGCTCTGTGCTCGAATTACTTGGCGCCCGTCCTCGTTTTGACGTGTGAATCGCTTATTCAGACCATCCCTAACGAATTCTGACCGAGATTGAAATATTTTCTTCATCGTTGTGTAGCAAGCGCAAATAAAGAGAGATAAGTGTGAAAAGAGCATTAATCACCGGTATTACCGGCCAGGACGGCGCCTATCTGGCAGAGTTACTGCTGGAAAAGGGTTACGAAGTACATGGCCTGAAACGCCGCACGTCATTATTTAATACCGACCGCATTGACCACCTATATCAGGATCCGCACGAAAAAAGCCGCCGTTTCATCCTCCATCACGGTGATATGACCGACTCCTCCAGCCTCATCCGAATCATCCAGCAAGTGCAGCCGGATGAGATTTACAATTTGGCAGCACAAAGCCATGTGGCGGTGTCGTTCGAGGAGCCGGAATACACAGCGAACTCGGATGCATTGGGGGTATTACGACTATTGGAGGCAATACGGATTTTGGGGTTGGAGAAAAAAACGCGCTTTTATCAAGCCTCGACCTCCGAGTTATATGGAATGGTGCAAGAAGTTCCGCAGCGTGAGACCACTCCATTCTACCCGCGTAGCCCCTATGCGGTGGCCAAACTGTATGGTTACTGGATCGTGGTGAACTACCGCGAGGCGTATGGGATTTATGCTTGCAACGGTATTTTGTTCAACCATGAATCGCCGATTCGCGGTGAAACCTTCGTCACCCGCAAGATCACACGTGCGTTAGCACGCATAAAACTGGGTCTGCAGGACTGTCTCTATCTGGGTAATCTTGACGCCAAGCGCGATTGGGGCCACGCGCGGGATTACGTTGAAATGCAGTGGTTGATGTTGCAGCAGGACGAGCCAGAGGACTTTGTGATTGCTACCGGCGTGCAGTATGCGGTACGGGACTTCGTGGATGCTGCCGCGGCTGAGCTGGGCATTACAATCAAATGGGAGGGGAAAGGCGCGGAGGAAAAGGGTTACGACGTCAATGGTAAGTGCATCGTCGCAGTCGATCCACGATACTTTCGCCCCACAGAGGTTGAGATGCTGCTTGGCGATCCGAGTAAAGCTAAGAAAAAATTGGGTTGGACACCTCGTATATCGTTCGAAGAATTGGTAGCCGAAATGGTGCGAGAGGATTTGAAGACCGCTGAGCGAGACGAACTGATCAAGCGGCATGGCTACAAAACCATGGATTACCACGAGTGATGCCATGAAACGGATCTACGTAGCAGGCCATCGCGGTATGGTGGGGTCGGCCATCATACGGCAATTGCAGAAGAGTGGCGAGTGCGAGATCGTTACGCGCTCACATGCGGAACTGGATCTAACGGATCAGTCGGCGGTTCAGGCGTTCTTCAGAAGCGAGCGTCTCGATCAGGTATATCTTGCTGCCGCGAAGGTGGGCGGTATCCATGCTAACGATACCTATCCCGCCGAATTCATCTACGAAAATCTGATGATAGAGTGCAACCTTATTCATGCGGCTCACCAGGCCGGGGTACAGAAACTGCTGTTTTTGGGATCGAGTTGTATTTATCCGAGGAACGCATCTCAACCGATATCAGAGGAGGCGCTGCTAACAGCTCCACTGGAATCCACCAACGAACCTTATGCAATCGCTAAAATCGCAGGTATCAAACTGTGCGAAAGCTACAATCGACAATACGGGCGCGACTATCGTAGCGTGATGCCGACTAACCTTTATGGCCCCAACGACAATTTTCATCCGAACAACAGCCATGTCGTCCCGGCATTATTACGCCGTTTCCATAAGGCCATAATGTCGAGTGATGAAGAAGTAGTAATTTGGGGGAGCGGATTGCCGAGGAGGGAATTTCTACATGTCGACGATATGGCGGCGGCGAGCGTGTTTGTAATGGGTTTGGATAATGTCTCGTACAAGGCAAACACACAACCGATGTTGTCGCATATCAATGTTGGTACCGGAAACGACTGTACTATCCGTGAACTAGCAGAAACCATGACAAGGGTAACGGGGTTCAAGGGTCGATTGGCGTTTGATACCAGTAAACCCGACGGTACTCCACGCAAGCTGTTGGATGTCTCACGACTGAATAATCTGGGCTGGGAGGCGACTATCAGCTTGGAGGAAGGGCTAGGCCGTACCTATGATTGGTTTTTGGAAAACCAGGGGAAGTTTAGATCATGAACACTATTCCTGCTGCATTGAGCAGACCATCGTATGATCGAACCAAGTTGGTGTACAGGTTAAAAGTTGCATAAAACAGGGTAGCGTAGAAATCCGCATGCACCCGGTTGTAGATTGTATATTGATGCCGGTAATTCGGCGTGAGTGGACGGCTTTGGTAAGACAGTTGTATTCAATGCCTGCGCCAAGCATGAAGCCAGCCGAATTGTCGCTGGTGCTTTCGTTAGATTCGGAATGGATGGAGGAGGAGAGGGCGTATTTGCTAAGCGTGATGGAATATGCCGGCCTGACAAGAGTATTTTCACGCATCGAGTTTTTTTCCTGCAGGATCCCTCCCCATAAATCTCTCTATCTGCGCGGAATGCCAAAAAATTGTAAAACGCTCTTGCCTCAGTACGGATGGAAATCCGGTCCTAATTTGCAGTTCTTCAGGTCCGTGGACTATGTAATAGAAACACTACAGTCAGTCAGGTCGCTTCTGCTGATGGAAACAGACCTAATCCCTACAGTAGATTATTGGTTGGATCGTCTTAATAGTGAGCTGATGGAAAGCGAGGATTGCCTGTTGGCAGGAGCCCGTTACGTGGGTGGTACTCGATTACCTGAAACCATCGCACACCACATCAATGGCAACGCGGTATTGAACCTGTCGCACCCGCTGTTCCGTGACTTTTTTTCGAACTGGGAACAACTGCTTCTCGAGTGCATGCCGATAGTACCGGAGAATCCCTACGATGTGATCATTGAGTGGGCGTTGGCCATGAAGGATTCCTTCATTGGGACGCCACTGCATGATCTTGTGGAGGAGGTAGGGGGGCAATACCAACCCCGCAAGGCATATTTGCGTACCATTGTAAATCTCGGTGGTCCTCATGAAAGTGGACCTGGCTATCGAATTTCCTTAGAAGAAACGCGTAGCAAGTACCCGGATATGGCTTTGGTACATTGCAGGGCAGCATTGCCGGTTGTTTCTGAGGTGGAACCGGTTGATGAGCTCAATGAAGTCGAATCGAAGGAAGAGAATCAAACCGCGAAAGAATGGGATAACATACTTCTTAGCGTGATTCCCGGGCAGACCTCAATAGATGCGCTTGCGAGGAGTTATGTAAGCGCTATTAAGAGAAATGCAGACGGATTTCTCCTCTTTATGAGTAGGAATAGAGCATTGCGAAAGATTTTCGTAATGGTTGTAAACCGCTGTCTTGGTAGTGCACGAGCGGATTTGATTGGGGCTATGGCGGATGAGATTTCGAGTATACAGAGTGTTGATCTTATGCTTGGTGTAGCCAGGTGCGACCGCTGATTTCTGTCGTAATTCCCACTCGAAATGTGGTAGGCACGCTCGATGCGTGTCTCGAATCGCTGATGCAACAATCGTTTCAGAATTTTGAGATATGGGTGCTGGATGCCTGCTCCACGGATGGCACTTTAGAAGTGATTGAGAGTTATAAAAGGAAGGTGGGTACGGATATTAAGTGCGTATCATCTCCCGACGATGGAGTCTATGATGCTATGAATCGGGGAATCGCTCTCGCATCGGGAGAATGGCTCTATTTCCTCGGAGCTGATGATAGGCTGGCGGATCCCGAGGTTTTTTGTGATGTTTCGCGTACCCTAGCAAAAGAGTGCGCTGACCTCGTTTATGGCGATGTGGTATTGAAAAGTGACGGAAGGCGGTTCTGTGGGAAGTCCTCACGAACACGATTGGTACTGGATCGCAACATAAGTCATCAGGCGATATTTTACCATCATTCTCTGTTTAAAAGGGTTGGTTCTTTTGATTTGTCATATCCCATATGGGCTGACTGGGATCTGAATATTCGCTGCTTCAAGTTGCCCGGTGCGCGTTGCCATTGGCTGGATCGGGAAATAGCGGTCTACAATGATTTATCTGGAATTAGCTATCAGTTGGATGAAGAGTTCAGGAAGCGGTTACCCGTGGCTCCTCTGCGGTGGGTTGGTCGAGCGTTTTATTCGCTTTATCAACAACAGAAATTAGTTGGCAGCTAGTCGTTCCTCATAGATCTTTATGACATCTTTTGGCTCGCCGGTCGCACAACTTATTCCGTTATCAATCAGCAACGCTCTGTCACAGAGTCGCGCGATTTGATTGAGTGCATGTGACACCAATATGATGGTTTGCCGAGATTGAATTTTGCCAATCATGGTACGTTCTGCTTTTTGCCTAAAATGCTGATCGCCGACTCCCAGCACTTCATCAATTAATAGTACGTCGGGACTGACAATGGTAGTAATTGAGAATCCTAATCGTGCGGTCATACCGGTGGAGTAGGTTCTTACCGGCTCAAAGAAGAAATCACCCAGTTCCGAATATTCCTGTATTTCATACAACTTTTCTTTAACTTCGCGTCGCGAGTAGCCTTGCAGCATGCCGCCGATTATGGTGTTATCTCGCCCGCTGAGGTTTGGATCAAATCCTGCTTGAAGCGCGAGAAGCGAAACGGAAACACCGCGATTGATGATCTTTCCATTATCTGGTCTGAGAACACCTGAGATAAGGCGTAATAGAGTCGATTTTCCCGCTCCATTTCTGCCAATGATCCCAAGTGTTTCGCCAGGGTAGATATCCAGATTTATTGATTTCAGCGCTTCAAAGTAAGTACGCTTGCGGAATAGATTTCCGCTACGCTTATACCGCACGCCAACATCCTGTAGGGAGATTATCGGTTCCATCCGGTCCTATTCCATAATAATACGTGGATAGACGTAACGCAGGCGTTTATAGACGAACAACACCATAGTGCATGCGAGTGCACTTCCAAGCCCCCAAAACATGAGCGTTTGAACATCTGGAAAAACGCCATCCATGAAGATTTCGCGGTAGCATTTGAGGAGGAAGGCCATGGGATTCATTAGAAACAGTGCCTGCCATTCCGTTGAGATGCTCCGGTAGTCGTAGAAGATACCGGACAGGAACATGAGCAAGGTCAATCCGGTCGGTACCAAGTAGGTGAGGTCGCGTGCAAAGGGGATCATGGCCGCCACCATGGAGGCGAATGCCAAAATGAGTAATGCCTGCACAAATACTACGGGTAGCAGCATCCACCAATAAGCGTTTGGGCTGTAGCCTTGTAACCAGAGAAAGCCGATCAGCAGTACAAAAACCGGTATCTGCTTGAGGGTGGCCTGAAGGATGCTCACCAAAGGAAAGACTACGGTAGGGAGTCCAACCTGGAGCATGAGGTTCTGGCCGGTGAGTATGCTATTACTGCTGCCGCTGACAGCCTTCATAAACCACATCCAGGGGACCAGGCCGGTCAGAAGGAACACGGGAAAATTTTCGCCCCCTCGTAACAACAGAATGCCGAATACCACGTAATACACCACCATGTGCAGCAGCGGCTCCAATACCCACCAACCGTAGCTGAGATAGTTGCGGTGGACTTCCGAACGCAGATTGAAAATAGCCTTGGTCCAGATCAGTTCCAGCAGCCGACCTAAGCCGGCATGGCGGCCGTACTGTCTTGACGGGTTGCGCGATTCGGATTCGATTTTGAGGATATCCGCGCCGTACTGGTGGGCGAGGAGTAGTTGCCGCGCCTCTTTGTTGTGCCCCACTTGGCGGGCCGCCTCGGCAGCACGGTGATAACCGGCGGGGACGTCTGGAAACCGCTCGCGCACGACTTCCCAGCGTTTTAGGGCCTCTTCCCATCGGCCGGCATGCATGGCCAACTCAGCATACTGGATAAAGGGGACAGGCCGATCGGGCGTGGTTTCACAAGCTTTTTGGTAGTACAAAGTCGCTTGATCGAAATCGCCCCTTTTTTCGGCGTATTCCGCGGAGGTCATCCAAGTGGACAGGTGTTCGGTGTGCTGTTCGCGGGCCTTCGACAACAACTCTCCGGCGATTTCCCATTCATGTCGGCGTATCGCCAGTGCGGCACAATCAATCAACGCGTTGGGGTGATTGGGAAACTGTTCTCTGGCGTTGTTTAACAGTCTCTCGGCCTCGTCCAGCTCTCCGGCTTCCATGTGTGCATTGGCGCCCTGAAACCAGACGCCAGGATGGTTGGGGTACGCCTTGCGCAGTACCGCCCAGCGTTTGGCGGCTTCGGGCCAGTTCTTTTCACGAATCGCCTGATGCGGCCACTCGAAGGCTTGCTCAGGTGTTAATAGTTTGCCTTCCGTAGGCTGTAGGTGGGTGACTTCTGAAATCATGGTTTATTACATTATCATGCCGCGCCCAAGAAGCAGATCCATCACTCGATCTGCGCATTCCGCAACCGAAAGTTGCTCGGTCTCTACCGCGAGTTCCGGATTGTCCGGTGGCTCGTACGGCGAGTTGATGCCGGTAAAGTCTTTGATCTCCCCGGTACGCGCACGTCGGTAGAGCCCTTTGACATCACGTTGTTCACACACCTCTACCGGACAGTCGCAGTAAATTTCCAAGAACTCTCCATGGGGAAACAGACTACGTACCCGGCCCCGATCATCACGAAAGGGAGAAATAAACGCAGTTAGGGCGATGACACCTGCCTCGACGAACAACTTGGCTGTTTCTCCCACCCGGCGGATATTTTCCTGGCGATCGGCCTCGCCGAATCCCAGATCACCGCACAAGCCGTGACGGATGTTGTCGCCGTCGAGTACAAAGGTGCGACACCCCTTCTGGTGCAGCCTCTCTTCTACGGTGTGTGCCAAAGTGGATTTGCCCGCGCCAGAAAGTCCGGTGAACCAGAGCACAAAGCTCTTATGCCCGTTCTGACGTTCTCGACGCTCTCTGGTAACGGTGGCATGATGCCATATGGTGTTACTGCTGCGCATAGGGTTCCGTGAAGGGACTGACATTAATTGACGAACCAGTAGCGACGGGGTCGGTTCGTGATTTTACTCTAGATGACTCGTATCCTTAAACTTTATCTGATTCGACGATCATCTGAATCCAATATGAGATTTCTGAGAAACCGATTGAGGGATGGCGGACCGTGAATGATCCACCTTCAGTAACCCTTATTGTTGTCAACTGGAATAGCGGGGAACTCCTAGCCAAATGCTTGGGAACCGTTGCGCAACTGACAGTTCAGCCCGACGTCTTGGTGATCGATAACAACAGCTCCGATGGTTCTGCGGAGTTTGCGGACGGTTTGAAAAACGTGACATTGGTGCGGATGGAGGAGAATCTCGGATTCGCCGCGGCCAATAACTATGCGATTGAAAAGGCAGACACCGAATTCGTCGCGTTACTCAATCCCGACGCTTTCCCGGAACCCAATTGGCTGAAATCACTTTTAGACGCAGCTCGTAACCACCCCGAGTTCGACGCGTTCGGGTCGAGGCAGCTCAAGTCGGAATGTCCCGAGTATCTCGATGGCGTAGGCGACATTTATCATATAAGCGGACTGATGTGGCGGGACAGGCACGGAGTACGGCTGAGCTCAGGTGACCTTGAGTCTCGGGAGATATTCAGCCCTTGTGCTGCCGGTGCGCTTTACCGACGCCATGTCATCCAGGAAATCGGGGGTTTTGACGAGGATTTTTTCTGCTACGTGGAAGATGTCGACCTAGGCTTTCGGTTGCGGTTGTCGGGTCGCAGGGCTTTGTATGTACCAGATGCCATTGTCCATCATGTCGGTTCGGCCACATCCGGGGGACACAAAAGCCATTTTACGATCTATCATGGGCATAGAAACATGGTTTGGGTATTTATGAAGAATATGCCTAGTCCGCTGTTTTGGTTATTATTACCGTTACACTTGGGTGTTAACTTGATGGCTATAGCCTGGTATTCATGCAGCGGACATCGAAGAATAATTTTGAAGGCAAAATGGGATGCCATTAAGGGAGTTACCGGAGCATGGAGAAAGCGCAGAGGGATTCAACAGCGACGCATAGCGCCTATCAGCGATCTGTGGCGAGTGTTGGACAAGCGATTGTCCCCGAAGAGGGGATAGCATCGCTACTGCCTGAGAATTTATCTCTTGTTGACCAGGAGCGTAAACGTGAGCCTCCGGTCACAGTAGTGATTGTTAATCATAACGCTGGTGGTTATCTGCAAAATTGTGTGGCTTCAGCTCTTCCGGAAGTGGAGGAGTTGGTTGTCGTTGATAACGCGTCAAGTGACGGCAGCGCCGAACATCTTCGCAACATGTTCTCTCACGAACCCAAGTTGGAGATGTTTCTTAACAAACGAAACTTGGGTTTCGCAAAGGCCTGTAATTTTGGCTCGAAATTTTCCACCTCCCCATACGTCTTGTATCTGAATCCCGATAGCGAGGTTACACCTGGCGCGATCGAGCGCATGGTCGAGGTAATGGAGCAGGATCCGAATGTGGGTATGGTGGGGGGGTATATCGAAGGGCCAGACGGAAGGGAACAAGCGGGGGGGAGGCGCGCCGTACCGACGCCGTGGAGGGCTTTTGTCCGTGCTTTTGGCTTATATCGATTGGGTAAAAGATACCCGAGATTGTTTTCAGACTTTACATTGCATTTGGATCCGCTACCCAGTCACCCTATAGAGGTTGAGGCAATCTCGGGTTGCTGTATGTTAGTACGTAGGCAAGCGATTCAGAACGTTGGTCCATTGGACGATGGCTACTTTTTGCATTGTGAAGACTTGGATTGGTGTATGCGGTTTCGCGAGAAGGGTTGGAAAATTCTTTTTGTCCCTGGCGCAAGACTAATTCATTGGAAGGGCGGTAGTAGTGATGCTCGACCCTTGTTCGTTGAGTGGCACAAGCATAAGGGAATGATGCGGTTTTATCGTAAGTTTTTTCGACATCAGTATCCGGGACCATTGATTTGGTTGGTTTTCATTGGGATTTGGGTTCGATTTACAGGGATCGTTGTCTATCATTCTTCTAAATACTTGATCAAGTAGGTACGCCGAGGGTGTACCAAGGTGCGGTTGCCGGTTCCGCGTTTAGTTTGGGTTATGCTCCTGATCGTTCCGTGGATCGTTGCCGGTTAATTAATCCACTACGGTCATATTTTCCCCAGTCTTCTTTTCTTGATGTATTTGCCGCTGAACATTGAGTAGGCTTAATGTAGATCAGCCCCTCTCTGAAGTTGACACGGTCAGATTTCGAGGGATTTGGAGTAGGCAGGGTGCTAACAGACGTTGCTCGTGGATCCATAGCGCGATATCGATCAAGGCAATAGGCCGACAGGGTGTGTATAGAATCGGCGAGGCGATCACTGAAGGGAGCAGATGTATTCGAAGTGATCTGCTTCCTCAGGAACTGAGAATCATGATTAAAGTGGAACGTCAGTGGTATCTGGTTCACACCAAACCGCGCTCCGAATACCTTGCAAGAGAAAATCTTGGACGTCAAGGCTTCAAAACCTATTTGCCAGAAATTAGAGAGACGCGGAGACGCCACGGAAAGCTTGTAACAGCCGTGGTACCCATGTTTCCCCGCTACCTCTTTATTTACCTTAGTGAGCAGGTAGACAACTGGTCGCCAGTTCGGTCCACCCTGGGTGTGACCGGGCTGGTGCGTTTCGGTCAGAGGGTTGCTCGGGCACCTGATGATTTGATACTGATGCTGAAAGGTCAGGAGGACGGAGAGGGCGTTCAAGTGCTCCCTGTGGACCGGTATGAACCGGGCGCTCGAATTCGGGTTGTGGTGGGCGGAATAATTGGTTATGAGGGGATTTTCATGGCTCGATCTAATCGTGATCGGGCGTCTATTCTCCTGGATATTCTAGGGCGACAGATACAGACGGCTGTGCCTGTTCGATACCTTGAACCAGCGAATTAGATAAGTTTCGTATCTGCTTGACGCCGGATCCGCATTTTATATAGTGTTCAGCCCATGAACACTGGGTGGGGTGTTGACGAAGAACGTGTCCTCGGCTTGCTTGATGCGGTGGGGGAGCGCAGCGAAGTCAGCCAGCGAGATATGGCGAAACGTTTGGGAATTGCACTTGGATTGGCGAATTCCTATTTGAAGCGCTGTGTCCGTAAAGGTTACATCAAAATTTCTGATGCTCCCGCCAATCGCTACCTTTACTACCTGACTCCAAAAGGATTTGCAGAAAAGAGCCGACTCACCGCCATGTACTTGACTGCTTCGCTCTCCTTCTACAGAAAGGCGGGGGAGTCGTGCCTGAGGGTTTACAGGCAATGTGAAGCGTTGCAGTGGCGGCAAGTCGTGTTGTGTGGTGTGTCCGATCTGGCGGAAATAGCTTCGCTCAAAGCCCTGGAAAGTGGAGTCGAGATTCTTGGCAACTATGATCCTCGCGCCGATCAGAAGAGATTTGTGAATGCACCTGTCTGGAACCAATTCAACAAGGTATGTGCTTGCGACGGATGGATAGTGACCGATCTGCAAGCGCCGACACGAATGTTTGAGCACATCATAGAACTGGTAGGCCCTGAGAGGTTATTGGTACCGGATATTCTCCGACTCGAATAGCCGGATAAAAAATTAGCAGAAGGCGATAGTCTGAAGCTTATATATTTATGTTTTGTGCGGAGGGCTAGTAGCAGTCTGCATGGCGGTAGCGTGCTTGAATGCTCAGCCAATACTTTCTGAAGAATTAAGTAAACATGTTAAGAAGGTGTTTAATAGGAGAGGTCACGAATAGGGATGAGATCCGCCAGAAAGGAAAATTGTTAAGGAGCGGTATGGGGTCTACGGTACCAAAGTTGTACCTCCCTGTGTAATGTTGAACTGATCGATCTTCTCGGATTGAAACCTCCGTTATTCACGAACAATGAGCACCTTATAAGCCACTATCCGTGATGTATTACCGTGACACAAATAGTGTTTAAGTTATTGGACCTGCTTTTCTAGCATGCAGCAGCCAGAGATATCTGCGGTAAGCAAAATCACCGAAGTGGCAGTGAGACAAGGAATGACGTCCCGTATCATCCGTCTGCTCGTTCCTATACTGACTGTGTTTCTGTTGTTCGATCTAGAGTACACCGTCGGTACACTTGTGAGTCAGGGAGAAAGACTCGGGCATTCCACGATCCTGGTAAATGGAATACTTACACCAGCTAGTTTCGTCAACATAAGCGTGAAAGTGAGTGACATAGTAATCCTAATAATTTTTGCCTTTTTGTGTGCTCAATATTTTATTTATCACAGACTGCCGTTTTTCGAGTCCCGCTTTTTATATCACTATGGGTTCCTTATGCTATTTGTGGGGTTTGGTCTGACCTCGCTTTTATGGAATGCGCAAGCGTTTTCTGCGGCACAGTTTTTCGTGAGCCTGCTATATCTCGCTAAATTTTTTGAGACTTGTCTTATATTTGCTTTGGTGCATGTGTATTTCAAAGAAGGTGGAAGGGTGCTTGCCTTACTCGAGCCGCTAGTAATAGCAGCCTTGGTGGCGGCTCTTATTGGACTTTTCTACACGTTCACAGGATTTTCGGAAGGATGGTTGATTCAGGACAGGATCCAATTTTTTGGGATACTGGTTTTGCTGGCAATGATGTTCTTAGGAGTCGTATTGTTTCCGAGGTCAGGCCAGACGATCACCGCTTTGGGACAGGGGACGCTGTGGCTAGTTATCATCGTGATGTCCATCAGCATTTACGCCTGCGGCAAACGAACCGTAATCGTTGGCTTCCTGGCAGGTCTGACGTACATGTTCATGAGATATATGAACAAACAGAACTGGTTAAAGTTTCTTCTGATTTATCTCGCATTTATAGGCGTGGGATCACCGTTCCTCCTGCAGCAAGTCGCAAGGTCGTTTGACCGAGAGAGTAACTACATCTGGGAAGGGCTGGCGCCGCAATTTGCAACCAGGCTTGAGGAGAGCTGGTTGTCATCTATAAAAGTTCCTGGTCTTGACTTTTCTATAACCGAGCGCTTTGGAAGATGGCTTGTAGCGTTTGATCATTTTATTGAACAGCCTTTGTTAGGAAGTGGATTTTTTGGGTCACCCTATGTGCATGGTTTTCTACCCGATTCTGCCTTTCTTCAAGTGATGGTTGAGACTGGTGTATTAGGCGCATTCGCCTTAGGGGGATTCATGGTTATTTGCTGGTTCATAACGCCTTTAAAAAAGGATATGGCATATGGCTATGGATTGGGTGTCGGATTTAGAAGTGCGCTTATAGCAATGGTGGTGATGGGTATAACTGCAAACAATGTTTATGCATTTAATCTTTTTGGCATGTTTTTAGTGCTAGCGGCCTTGAATGCAGATATCTCGCGAGATCACCATGCCGTATGAAATACTAAGGCATCTCTGATTAAGTCCCAAAGTTTGCGACAATACACGCATTATTTGGAACCGGTAGAAAACGATGAAACAGCAAACATTTGCCGCGGGGGAATTTGAGCAATTTCGAAAACCAACCCGGCGAGAGAAGTTTCTCTCGGAGATGGATGCTGTGGTTCCATGGGATCAGCTTTGTGAGCTCATCGAACCCCACTACCCCAAAGCGGGAAACGGGCGCCCCCCCATTGAACTGGAACGGATGTTGCGCATCTACTTCCTCCAACACTGGTTCAACCTGTCGGATCCAGGCGCCGAGGAAGCGTTGTATGAATCTCGCTCCATGTGTCTTTTCGCCGGCATTGACCTTGGGCGTGAGCCGGTTCCCGACGAGACGACGATTCTCAATTTTCGTCATCTGCTGGA